>SCVU01000185.1 GCA_004296785.1 Planctomycetota bacterium | reverse complement strand
GCAGTGACAGCGGCTCCGTGTCGAACTGATGCTGGATGCCGTTCCTTGCAGACATGGTTCCTCCTACAGCTGAAGGCGTCAGCGTACTTCGGTAGAGCGCGGTCAGCAGTAGCCGCGTGTCGCTCCTGTGAGCGATCGTCTCGACCGACTTGGCTGTGTCGGCCTGTCGACGGCGTCACGTCACGCCGTTCAGCTCGGTGCGCCACATGACGCGGGCATGTCGGGCTTGATCGCTAGGCAGCCATGCACCACGACGACGCCGAACACCACCTCTCCGTCTGCGTCACGCCCGCCAGCCGGCCGCCCATCGCGATCGAGCCACACCCCGCACGCCTCGCACGCGCGTGGCTCCTCGCCCTCGCGGATGATCAGCACCGGCTTGGATTGCGCCGTGATCCCGCCGCACACGTCGCACAGGTCTGCGAGGCCTGCGACGCGGAGCACCTGCTCGAACGCGGTCGCCAGGGTTGTCTTCACGTTCACTCCACGGGAATCGGCGCTGCGTCGGCCGGGTAGTCGGAGCGCAGCGAGATCACGCGCACGTAGACCCTGCCGTCCTCCGCGCGGTGCCCGACAGGCCGGCGGTGTTCGTTGAGGAGCAGCCCGCACTCCGCGCACTTCGTCGGCTGCTCGGGGTAGTTCACGACGACGACCGCAGGCGAGATCGGCGTCAGCCCTCCGCAGCCGACGCAGATGTTCGTCAGCCCGGCGTCCTTGAGCACGCTCTCGAAGGCATCGCGGATCGGGCGCGTCACTCGACCATCTCCACCTCACGCGTCTCGGCGATCATGTCCGGCGAGGGCATCGTCGCGCGCAGCAGGGGCACGAGCTTGCGCACGACCTCGATGTCGAGGTGCGTCTGCAGCACGCGCATGAACGACCCGAGCACTGCGTTGAGATCGCGCTCGGTGAGCGTCTGCTCCCTGCGCAGCTCCAGCTCGCTGAGCTTCGCCGAGCAGCGCACGCGCCGCTCCAGCTCGTAGGTCAGGTCACGCCGCACCACGTCGGCCTTGGCGCCGCGCTCGATCGACTCGGTCAGTTGGCGCAACAGCGGCCCGACATCGGCCTGCCGCTGGTCGCGGATGGCCTGGTTTAGCTCGTAAACGATCGCTGCCAGCTCTGCACGCCAGGTCGGAGAGTCGGCCTTCTCCGCGCGCGCGACGAGGCGCTCGATTTGGGTGTCCATCATCGCGAGCTCGCGCTTCGAGTCGAGGATCTCGCGATCGGATAGCGCGCGCTCGAACGGCCGCTTCCAACGCTTCAGCACGCGCGAGTAGCGACCGCCAGATCGCATCGGCGCGCCCGTGCTCATTCCGCCGTGCACTTTGCACGGCCCCGCCGCCATCGGCACCGCGAGACACGCCTCGTCCTCGATCATTCGGTTCTTGAGCTTCTTGCGCCGTCCGCACACCGGTCGCCCCTCGGGCGTGAACATGTGCTTCCGACCGAGCGCGTCGAGTTCCTCGCGCAGCTGGTGTATCGAGTAGCGCGGCAGCTTGCGCTCGCGCGGCTCGCGATCCGGGTAGCGGGCTTCATCCACGGCTACGTCTCCACGACGAC
>SCVU01000184.1 GCA_004296785.1 Planctomycetota bacterium | reverse complement strand
CCGCGCCCGCGGTCAACTCGGCCGAAGAAGCCGGCGCCTGATTCCGCAGCCGCACGCGGGGGCCACGGCGTTGGCCTCCGCTGCGGATCGGATCCTCCCGCTCGATCCCGCAACTCTCTCTGCTCCCATGACCACCGTGATCTCCGCGAAGCTCGTCGGCGAACTGCGCGATCGCACCGGCGCTTCGATGATGGAATGCAAGCGCGCGCTCGAGGCCGCCGGCGGCGACGTCGAAGCGGCGCTCGACAACCTGCGCAAGGCGGGCCTGAAGTCGGCCGACAAGCGCGCGTCGCGCGACACCGGCCAAGGTCTGGTCGGCTACGCGGCGAGCTCCGACGGCAAGCGCGGCGCGATGGTCGCGCTGTGCTGCGAGACCGACTTCGTCGCGCGCAACGACGAGTACGCGGGGCTGCTCGCGAAGATCTGCGCGGTCGCGCTCGACAAGAGTGCGACGACGGTCGAGGCGCTCAACGCCGCGGCGCTGCCGGGCACGAGCGGCTCCGTCGAGGACGCGATCAAGGCGCTGATCGGCAAGATCGGCGAGAACATCCGCGTCACGCAGGTCGCGTGCTTGTCGACGAAGGCCGGCCGCGTCGCGAGCTACGTGCACCACGACAAGAAGAAGGGCGCGCTCGTCGCCGTCGACCTCGGCGGCAAGGCGAACGAGGAGATCCTGAAGCAGCTGTGCATGCACATCGTCGCGACGAAGCCGGTGCCGGAGGTGCTGACGCGCGCCGAGGTTCCCGCCGACGCGATCGAGCGCGAGACGGCCGTGCTGCGCGAGTCGGACGACATCAAGAAGAAGCCGGCCGAGATGCACGACAAGATCATCCAGGGCCGGCTCGAGAAGTTCTTCGCCGAGCGCGTGCTGCCCGAGCAGCCTTGGATGCTCGACGACAAGCTCACCGTGCAGAAGGCGCTCGTCGCCGCCACCGCGCCGGCCGCGAAGATCGAGGCCTTTGCCCGCTTCCAGATCGGAAGCTAGGCTCCAGCGCCCGACCGCCGGCGCGCTGACAGACGGCGCACCGCGCGCCGGGCAAACTCGCATGGCGTACCAGCGCGTGCTCCTGAAGCTCTCGGGCGAAGCCCTCGGCCACCCCGAGAACGGCCACGGACTGCACCAGGACGCGCTCGCCGCGATCGCGCGGCAGGTCGCGCGCCTGGTCGAGATCGGCGTCGAGGTCGCCGTCGTCGTCGGCGGCGGCAACATCCTGCGCGGCGCCGAGTTCAGCTCCGTGGGCGGCAACCGCGCCTCGGCCGACTACATGGGCATGCTCGGCACGCTGATCAACGGGCTCGCGCTGCAGGAGGCGATCGAGAAGCTCGGCCTCGACACGCGCGTTTGCACCGCGCTCGAAGTGCGGCAGGTCGCCGAGCTGTTCGTGCGCCGCCGCGCGCTCGCGCACCTCGAGAAGGGCCGCGTCGTGATCCTCGCCGGCGGCACCGGCAATCCGTTCTTCACGACCGACACGGCCGCCGCGCTGCGCGCGACCGAGCTCGAGTGCGAAGTGCTGCTCAAGGCGACCAAGGTCGACGGCGTGTACAGCGCGGATCCGAAGAAGGATCCGCAGGCGACGCGCTTTTCCGAGCTCAGCTACGCCGACGTGCTGCACAAGAATCTGCGCGTGATGGACGGCACCGCGATCACGCTGTGCCAGGAGAACAAGTTGCCGGTGATCGTGTTCGACGTGTTCCGCGAGGGCAACATCGAGCGCGCGGTGCGCGGCGAACGCATCGGCACGTTGATCCGTCAGTAGGACCGCGGACCGAACCGCGAACAGGAGCCTAGTCATGAGCTTCCAGGACATCGTCAACGATTCGAAGGCGCGCCTCGACAAGGCGCTCGGCCACCTGTCCGACCACCTGCGCGGCATCCGCACGGGTCGCGCGAGCCCCGCGCTCGTCGACAACGTGCGCGTCGACTACTACGGGACGCAGACGCCGCTCAACCAGGTCGCGTCGATCAGCGTGCCCGAGCCGCGCCAGCTGCTGATCAAGCCGTTCGACGTCTCGGCGCTGAAGGAGATCGCGCGCGCGATCTCGAAGAGCGACCTCGGCTGCTCGCCGCAGGAGGACGGCAAGGTCGTGCGCCTGTCGCTGCCGCCGCTGTCGGGCGACCAGCGCAACAAGTTCGCCGCGAAGGTCAAGGAGATGTGCGAGGAGGCGCGCGTCGTGATGCGCAACGTGCGCCGCGACGCGAACAAAGCCGCCGACACCGCCCTCAAGGATCACAAGATGACCGAGGACGACAACAAGCGCGCGCACACGAAGATCCAGGAGCTCCTGAAGGAGTACGAGGGCAAGGTCGACGACGTGCAGAAGAAGAAGACCGCGGAGATCATGGAGCACTGAGTTTGAGGCGCGGCGGCGCTACGCCGCGCGAAGCGTTGACGGCGCGGCGGCGCCAAGCCGCGCGAACTCGTGGCGCAGCGGCGCTGCGCCGCGCGAACTCGTGGCGCGGCGGCGCTGCGCCGCGCGAGTTCCGCGACGCCCCGCGAGCCTCGCACCCGGCGCGCGACCAGACGCTTGCGAGTCGCGCGGCGATCCCTACAATCCTCGCTCCCCGAACGCCGCCGGGACGCCCGGCGCGTGATGACAATCGAGTGGCCGCATAGCTCAGTTGGTAGAGCAGCTGACTCTTAATCAGCGGGTCCCAGGTTCGAGCCCTGGTGCGGCTACCATCTACTCCGCTTCGCGCGGAGTCGGGTCGGGCGCATAGCTCAGTCGGTAGAGCAACTGACTTTTAATCAGTAGGTCCCAGGTTCGATCCCTGGTGCGCTCACCAACCGCTCCCGCAGTTTCACGCGGTGCGCGCGTGCGACGGCAGCGGCGGCGGTGGAGGCGGCGGCGTCGGCGCGGGCAGTCCCGGCACGCCGTCGACCGCGCGCAGACCGCCGAGCGCCGTGTACACGCGCGCCCAGTAGCAGGCGCGCGCGACGCCGGTGATCGCGAGCAGCAGCAGCACGAAGAGGTCCCAGCTCGGAGGCGAGACGCCGAAGATGACGAGCTGCAGCGCGAGGTCGACGAGCATCGCGCGCGTCACCGCCCACGGATCGTGCCGCACGAGCCGCCACGCATGCGCGAGCGCGGAGGCCGGTCCGCGGCGGTTGAACACGAGGCTCTGCAGCGCGAGCTGATTCAGCGCCGCGAGCGTCGATGCGTAC
>SCVU01000183.1 GCA_004296785.1 Planctomycetota bacterium | reverse complement strand
CCCTCCAGCACGGGCGCAAGTGCGGCGAGGGTCAGGCTGGTGCCGTCGAGCGTGAGCTGCATCCGCGCAGCGTAGCAGTTCGACCGCGCGCGCCGCGTGTACGGTGCCTGGCTCGATTTTGTTGCATTCGCGCGCCGCGCAGGCGCGGCGCGCGAATGCAACAAAATCGAGCCAGGCACCGTACACGCGCCAGCGTGCGCGTCCGATCGACGCGCTACGAACCCGGATACACGCGCCCCGCGCGCTTCCACTCTTCCGGCGTGTGCCCGTCGATCGCCTCTTGCGGCAGGTCGATCGGCCGGCGCGTCTCGCCCTTCACGTCGATCTCCGCCTCGGTGTAGACGGGCTCGTAGTGGTACGTGATCTTCGCGCTCCAGATCCCTTCGACGAGCTTGTCGACGACGAGATCGTCGTCCGGGCCGAGCACCCACGGATCGCGCGGCTGCCCGTTGACGTACAGCTCGCACGGCAGGCCCTGCGTGCGCGCGTCGAGCATCAGCCGCAGCGAACCCTTGCCGTCGTCCGACGGCGACAGGTGGAGCTCGATCTTGTCGTCGTCGCGCTTGACGAGCTTGTGCGCGAAGTAGCGACCATCGACCGTGCGCGCCTCGAGGTAGCGCAGCGGCGCGATCGCCGACCACGACGTGAACACGAAGCGCCCCTCGGCGTCCGACACCGCCTTCTGCCGCGCCGGCGACAACAGCGGCATCACCTCCGACTCGAGGAACCAGATCGGCCGCTTCGCGTACTCGAGCGTCGCGTTGACACCGTCGGCCGCCTGCAGTTCGATCGGCACGCCGGCCTGCGGCTTCCCGTCGAGCAGCACGCGCCCGACGATCTCCGACGCGGGCGCGAGCGTGAGCTCGGCCGACTGCACCTCGCCCTCGCGCAGCAACACGTTCGGCTCGGCTTCGGCGAGCGCGCCCGGCCGGAACGCGCGCACCGTCACGACGCCCGGCGGCAGATCGTCGATGCGCACCGGCGAGCCGGGCCGCACCGCGATCGGATTGATGCGGTGCCACGGGAACGTGCGCTCGGTGCGCGACTCGGCCGGCAGCAACAGCACGTCGACCGGCTGATCCGCGCCGACGTCGCCCTTCAGCGAGACGATCAGGCTCGCCGCGAGCTTGAGCTTGAACGTCAGCTGCCCGACCGGATTCGTGTAGCCGGCGGTGAGCCCGAGGTCCTGGCGCACCGCGGCGAAGCCGGCCTTGTGGATCTCGATCACGCTGCGACCGGGGCACAGGTTCGCGAGATAGAACACGCCCTGCTCGTCGGTCAGCGCCGTCTGGAAGTCGATGCGCGCCTCGGCGCCGACGACAGGCTTGCCTTCCTTGTCGATCACGGTGCCGAAGCACGCGGCGGGTCGGCCGAAGCCGAGGTTGAGCTCGGCCGTGCTGCCCTGGCGCAACAGCACCTCGCGGCGCGCGCCGGAGATTCCGCTGCCGCTGATCTCGACGACGTTGATGCCGGGCGCGAGGTCATTCGCGCCGAAGCGGCCCTCGACGTCGCACGCGAGCTCGCGGCCCTGGTTCGTGCCCGCGACGAAGCGCACGGTCGCGCGCGGCGCGGGCGCGTCGTCGGTCATGCCGATGCGGCCGGCGAGGCGCGCGCTCTTGTCGGCGCCGAGCGGCCGCAGGTCCGCGCCGAGCGCGAGGTAGGCCGGGCGCACGAGCTCGAGCTCGACGCGCAGCGGCCACAGCACGGTCGTCGCGAGCGAGGCGACCGGCTTCGGCGCCGGGCGCGTCTCGAGCTCGACGTTCGACGGCACCGCCGGCGCTTGCACCTCCGGGCGCGTCGCGGGCGGCTCGATCGCCGGCGCGTGCTGCACGGGCGTGCGCAGGAACCACCAAGCGGCGGCGCCGCCGAGCACGAGCAGCGTGCAGACGGCGAGAGCGAGGATCCGGGACGGCGCGGAGCGGCTCATGCGCTGATTGGGGCGCAGAGCATAGCCCCGCTGTGCCCTCGGCGTTTCACGCCGCTATCTGTTCGCGTCGCGGTTCACCGCGCGGCGCGGCGCACATCGGCGCACATCGGCGCACGTCGGCGGACATCGGCGCACATCGCGGCGCGCGAGCGCGCGCGAACACGGCGCGCGTCGCCGACGCTGGCCTGCCGATGCGAAAGGGTCCGGAGCCGCCCCAGGGAGGGAATGAGAGGGAGAGTCGACGCGCGTCCCCCAGCCTGGTTTCCGTTCGACTGCCTGAGCTGTGACCAGGGGGCGCGGCCGCGCGTACCGATCGCGAACGAGCGGTGCGCGCGAAAAATCCGGAGCGGCTCCGGTGCCGGGCTTTATCCGGGGGCTCCGGATCGGTTTCGCAAGATTCTCGCGCGACCGCTAGATTCCGGACGATGACCTCCGCCCGTGCCCGGGTCCGCGTGGGGACCGCTGCCATCGCTTCCGGCAGCGCTGCCGCCATCGCGTGCGGCCTGCTCGCCGGCTGCGGCGAGAACCCGACGCTGCGCCCCGGACCGCCGCCGGAGGCGCGCACCGCGCCGGGCGCTGCGGGCGCTGCGGGCGCTGCGGGCGACGCCGCGGCGAACGCGCCGAAGGCGAGCGCCGGCCAGCCGCGCGCCACGCCGGCGCGGAAGGGTCCGTGGCCGCTGTCGTTCCTCGCGCGGCGCGAGCTCGCGCTGCCCGGCAAGCCCGCGTGCCTGTGGGCCGGCGACCTCGACGGCGACGGCCGCGACGAGCTCGCGGTCGCGCTGCAGTCGCCCGGCCGACTGCTCGTCTGGCGCGGCACGGCGACCGGCATCGCGCGCGAGCCGCTGTCGAT
>SCVU01000182.1 GCA_004296785.1 Planctomycetota bacterium | reverse complement strand
GCGCTGCGCAGCGCAGTTCTCGTGTTCGCGCTCGCGCTCGTCGCGCGCGCGCAGGTTCCGTTCGTGCTGCCGCAGTTGCAGGCGGCCGGCGCGGCCTCCGGCGCCGCGGCGACGCCCGACCTCGCGTTCGCCTCCGACGCCGTCGCGGCGCGTCACTCGGATCCGGCCGCCGCATCGGGCGCGTCGAGTGCGTCCGACACGCCCGCGGCCGGCGCGCCGAATCCGCTCGACGACCTCTCGAACCTCGGCGGTCTGATCGGCGGCAACGGCGTCAAGGGCTCGACGGCGATCGAGATCGCGGTCCTGCTGACGCTGCTGTCGCTGTTGCCCGCGATCCTCGTGACCGTCACGAGCTTCACGCGCATCGTGATCGTGCTGTCGTTCGTGCGCCGCTCGCTGTCGATCAACGAGCTGCCGCCGAACCCGGTCATCACGGGCCTCGCGCTGTTCCTGACGATGTTCGTGATGGCGCCGGTCGCCGAGCGCGTCCACGCCAAGGCCTACGTGCCGTATCGCGAAGGCCGCATCCAGGCGGCGGAGGCCGGCGAGACCGCGTGGACCGAGCTGCGCGGCTTCCTCGTCGCGAACACGCGTCCGAGCGAGATCGCGTTCTTCAGCGAGCTCGCGCACATCGAGCCCGGCACTCCCGAGGCCGAGACGCCGCCCGCGCGCGTCGTCGTGCCGGCCTTCGTGCTCTCCGAGCTCAAGACGGCGTTCCAGATGGGCTTCCTGCTCTTCCTGCCGTTCCTCGTCATCGACCTCGTCGTCTCGAGCGTGCTGCTCTCGATGGGCATGTTCATGTTGCCGCCGGTGATGGTCTCGACGCCGTTCAAGATCCTGATCTTCGTGCTCGTCGACGGGTGGCACCTCGTCTGCAACTCGCTCGTGACGTCGTTCACGACTACCTGAGGGAATCGATGGACCAGATGGACATGCGGATCGCGGACCTCGCCCGCGAGTTCTTGATGGTGGCGCTCGTCATCGCCGGCCCGATGCTGATCGTCGGTCTCGTCGTCGGTCTGACGGTGAGCTTGTTCCAGACGCTGACGTCGGTGCAGGAACAGACGCTGACGCAGATCCCGAAGATGCTCGCGGTCTTCTTCGTGACGCTGCTCTTGCTCGCGCCGATCCTCGCGATCCTGAAGGACTACACCGCGAGCATCTTCGCCCAGTTGGTCGAGTTCGGACTGTCCTAGCCGCGCGTCGACCGATGCCTCCCGGAACCATCGAAGCCTTCGGCCTGTACCTCGTGCGGATGAGCGCGTTCGTGCTCGCCGCGCCGCTGTTCGGGCTGTCGACGGGCGTGAACTCGACGAAGGTCGCGGTGATCGCGATCCTGTCGTTCGCGCTGTACTCGGCGGGCGGGGCCGCACTCGACCACTCGCCGGCGCCGATCGAGTTCGCGGCGCTCGCGCTGCGCGAGCTGTTGATCGGCCTGTTCTTCGCGTTCTGCCTGCAGTGCCTGCTGGTCGGCGTGCAGGTCGCCGGCGAGATCGTCGGCCACGACATGGGCTTCGCGATGGCGTCGCAGCTCGACCCCGCGACCGGCGTGTCGAGCGGGCTCATCCCGCGCATCTACGAGACCTTCGTCGTGCTCGCGCTGTTCGCCGTCGACGCGCACCACTGGATGATCCGCGCGCTGTCCGAGTCGTTCCGCGTCGCGCCGGTCGGCAGCATGCGCATCGGCAGCGGGCTGTCGGAGCTCGCGGTCGACGGCTTCGCGCGGATGTTCGCCGCCGGTCTGACCTTCGCCGCGCCCGTGGTCGCGTGCCTGCTGCTCACGACGTGCCTGCTCGGCCTGTTGTCGCGGCTCGTGCCCGCGATCCATGTGTTCGACCTCTCCTTCCAGGTGCGCGTGCTGCTCGGCCTCGTGCTGATGATGCTGTTCGCGCCGCTGATCGCGCCGGCCACGCGCCGACTCGCCGATCTCCTGCTCGCGTTGCTCGGTTCCGGCCTCGCGGAGATGAAGGCGTAGCGCGATGGCCGAGGGCAACGAAGATCGCGACCAGCGCACCGAGGAGGCGACTCCACGGCGCAAGCAGGACGCGCGCAACAGCGGCAAGGTCGCGTACTCGCAGGAGTTCGGCGCCGCGATCACCGGACTCGCCGGCATGGCGGCGCTGCTGCTCGGCGGGCCGCGCCTGGTCGAAGCGCTCGGCCAGCTCACCGGGCGCTTCGTGCAGCGCCTGCCGGAGACCGCGGTCGGCGACTGGATGCCCGCGGACGTCCTCGCGCTCGTGCTCGAGTGCCTGGCCGTCGTCGGCTTCGCGCTCGTCGCGGTGGTCGGGCCGATCCTCGCCGCCGCCGCGTTCGCCGCGTGGGGGCAGGTCGGGTTCGTGATCGCGGGCGAAGCGGTCGGCATCAATCCGTCGCGCCTCGACCCGTCGTCGAACGTCGGGAAGCTCTTCAGCCTGCGCAGCCTGAACAAGGTCGGCTTCGGGTTCCTGCACATCGCGATCATCGGGAGCGTCGGCTCGTTCGTGCTGTGGCGCGGGATGCCGTCGATCATCGCGACCGCGGGCGAAGACGTCGGCCCGTTCCTCGTCGCGCTCGGGAAGCTGGCGTGGAAGCTCGGGCTGTGGGTGCTCGGCTGCGGTCTCGCGCTGTCGCTCGGCGACGTCTTCTTCCAGCGCTGGCAGCACACGCGCGACCTGCGGATGACGAAGGACGAAGTGAAGCGCGAGCACAAGTCGACCGAAGGCGATCCGCGTATCAAGGCGCGCATCCGCCAGGTGCAGCGCGAGGTCTCGCGCCGCCGGATGATGCAGGACGTTCCGAAGGCGACGGTCGTCGTGACGAACCCGACGCACGTCGCGGTCGCGCTCTCGTATCCGCGCAACGACGCGGGCGAGCCGACGTTCGCCGCGCCGCGCGTCGTCGCGAAGGGCTTCGACGAGATCGCGCAGCGCATCAAGACGGTCGCGCTCGAGTCGGGCGTGCCGCTGCACGAGAACGTGCAGCTCGCGCGCGCGCTGCACCGCCGCGTCGAGATCGGCGCCGAGATCCCCGACGACCTCTACACGGCCGTCGCCGAAGTCCTGAACTACGTCTACCGCGTGCAAGAGGTCGCTCGCGCGAGCTAGCTCTGCCATGGCACCGATCGACACCACGGCCGGCGCGCAGTCGCTCGGCGAGCGCATCCTGCGGCGTGCGGACTGGCTCCTCGCGATCGGCGTGCTGGGCCTGATCCTCACGCTGATCACGCCGATCCCGCCGCTGCTGCTCGACCTGCTGCTGGCGCTGAACATCTCGCTGTCGCTGCTGCTGCTGCTCGTCACGATGAACGTGCGGAAGACGTCGGAGCTCTCGACGTTCCCCACGCTGCTGTTGTTCGCGACGCTGTTCCGGCTCGGCCTCAACGTCGCGAGCACGCGCCTGATCCTCACCGACGGCGAAGCGGGTCACGTGATCGAGGCGTTCGGGCGCTCGATGGTCGGCGGCAACCTCGCCGTCGGCCTCGTCGTGTTCCTGATCCTCGTGATCATCCAGTTCATCGTGATCACGAAGGGCTCCGGCCGCGTCAGCGAAGTCGCCGCGCGCTTCATCCTCGACGCGATGCCCGGCAAGCAGATGGCGATCGACGCCGATCTGAACGCCGGCATCATCGACACGGCCGAGGCGCGCACGCGCCGCGACGCGATCGCGTCGGAGGCCGAGTTCTACGGCGCGATGGACGGCGCGAGCAAGTTCGTGCGCGGCGACGCGATCGCGGGCCTGATCATCACCGCGCTCAACCTCGTCGGCGGCATCGCGCTCGGCGCGTGGAACGGGCTGTCGCTCGCAGAGGCGGGCAAGCGCTACTCGATGCTGTCGGTCGGCGACGGCCTCGTCAGCCAGATCCCCGCGCTGTTCGTGTCGACCGCCGCCGCGGTGCTCGTCACGCGCTCGAACCTCCCGTCGAGCCTGGGCGAGAGCCTGGTCGGCCAGATCGCGCTGCGCCGCAAGCCGCTGTTGATCGCGGCGGGCACGATGAGCGCCGTCGGGTTCCTGCCCGGCATGCCGCTGTTGCCGTTCGCCGCGCTGGCGGGCTCGCTGTACTTCGCCGCGAAGCTGTTCGCGAGCGACGAGGAGCCCACGCCGCTCGGCGCGCGCGCCACCGCGCCCGGCGCGGCGACCAAGCCGAGCGCCGCGGGCGCCGTCGGCGCCGCGAACGCGGGCGACGCGGCGAACGCGAAGCCGGCCGAAGGCATCGACGAGTTGCTGCAAGTCGACCGCGTCGCGCTCGAGATCGGGTACCGGCTGATCCCGCTCGTGCAGGACAAGAGCGGCACCGGCATCCTCGACCACATCTCGCAACTGCGCCGGCGCTTCGCGCTGCGCGAGGGCGTCGTGCTCCCCGCGGTGCGCATCCGCGACAACATCCGCCAGGACGCAACCGCGTACCGGATCCTGATCGGCGGCCAGGAAGTCGGCCGCGGCACGGTCGAGCCCGGTCACTTCCTCGCGATGGACGGCGGTCAGGTGGGGCGCAAGCTGCAGGGCAAGGAGACGCGCGATCCCGCGTTCGGCCTGCCGGCGTGGTGGATCCGCGAGTCGCAGCGCGAGGAAGCCGAGCTGCAGGGCTACACCGTCATCGACGCGACGAGCGTGCTCGTCACGCACCTGTCGGAGATGCTGCGCGGCTCGCTCGGCGAGATCCTGACGCGCGACGACGTGAAGGAGCTCGTCGAGAACGTCAAGCGCGTGTCGCCGGCCGTCGTGCAGGAGCTCCTGCCCGAGCGCATGAGCTACGGCGACGTGCAGAAGGTGCTGCGCAATCTGCTGCGCGAGGGCGTGCCGATCCGCAACATGGCGCTGATCCTCGAGACGCTCGCCGATCACGCGGCGAAGACCAAGGACCCCGAGGCGCTGACCGAGCACGTGCGCACGCGCCTGGGTCGCGTGTTGTGCGAGCTCGTCGCCGACAAGGGCGGCACCGTGCGCGTGGTCACGCTCGATCCGGCGATCGAAGCGCGGCTGGCGGGCGCGGTCGGACTGGGCGGCGATGCCGAACCGGGCGGCGTGAACCCCGCGTATCTGCAGGCGCTGATGGAGCGCATCGCCGACTCGGTCGCCAAGGGCGCGCGCGGCGGCGCGAACGTCGCGGTGCTCGTGCGCTCGAACGTGCGTCGCTTCGTCAACGAGATGGTGCGCCAGTCGCTGCCGAAGGTCGCGGTGCTCTCCTACAACGAAGTCGTGCCCGCGCGAGCCGTCGAGACGGCGGGCATCGTGAGGATGGAGGATTGAAATGGGTATCTTGCGTGTTCGCGGACGGGACCTGCGCGAGGCACTCGAGCGCGCGCGCGCGCGCGGCGGCGACGACGCCGTCGTGGTCGCGCAGGAAGCGCTGCCGGACGGCAGCATCTCGGTCTCGGTCGCCGTGGCGACCGACCCCGCGGTGCTCGTCCCGGCGCCGCGCCGCTCCGACGTGCGGCTGAAGGTGTGGCCGAACTCGGAAGCGCGCGACGCGGGGCAGCTCGAGCTCGTCGCGCGTCTGCGTCGCAACGGCGTCAGCGAACCGTTCGCGGTGCGCGTCGCCGAGATCGCCGCGCGCGAGGGGACGAGCGGGATCCTGGCGATCGACTCCGCCGCGCGCGCGATCGGCGCGTGCGTGCCGATCGCGCCGTCGCCGAAGCCGCGCGCGCGCATCGCGTTCGTCGGCGCGTCCGGCGCCGGCAAGAGCAGCGCCGCGGGCCGGCTGGCGATGCGCCTCGGCCGCGCCGGGCGCGCAGTCGGCTTCGTCGCGCTCGTCGACGATCCGCAGCGCATCGGGCTCCCGTTCGCTTCGGCGGCGCGCGCACTCGGCCGCCCGATCGCGATCGCGCGCGAGCGCGGCGCGCTCGCGGCCGCATTCGCCGAGCGCGCGGCTTGCGACATCGTGCTCGTCGATGCGCCGGGCGTCGAGCGGACGCAGCCGGCCGAGCTCGCGCTGCAGTCCGCGCTGTGCGGCGCCGAGGATCTCGGCATCACGCGCTACCTGGTGCTGTCGGCCGCGCTGTCGGTGCGCGTGCTCGCCGATCAGTTCGAGGCGGCGCAGGCGCTGCGGCCGACGGCGGCCGTGCTGACGCGCTTCGACGAGACGTCCGAGCCGGGCGCGGCGATCGAGCTGTGCGCGCGGCGCGCGCTCGGCCTCGCGCTGTTGTCGCGCGGGCCGCTGCAGGAACACGACCTGTGCCGCGCCGACGGCGAGCGCGCCGCGGACCTGTTGCTGCGCGGGAGGTTCGAATGACGAGCGTCCTGTGCGCGACGGCGGAGCGCGTCGGCGGCCTGCCGCGCGATCGCGCGCCGTTCCTGCTCGTCGCCGGCGGCAAGGGCGGCGTCGGCAAGAGCCTCGTGTGCGCGAACCTCGCGCTCGCGCTCGCGCGCCGCGGCCGGCGCGTGCTGCTCGCGGACCTCGACCTCGGCCTCGGCAACCAGCACGTGCTGTTCGGCAGCTCGCCCGAGCGCAGCCTCGAGCACGCGCTGCTCGAGGACCGACCGCTCGAGCACGCGATCCAACGCGTCGCCGAACGCGTCGACCTGCTCGCGGCGGGAACCGGTGAGCCCGGCATGGTCGGACTCGCGCCGGCGCTGCGCGCGGCCCTCGAGCGCGGGCTCGAGCGCTTGCGCGGCAGCTACGACGTCGTGATCGGCGACGCGGCGGCCGGCATCGGCGTCGACGTGCTGTGGCCCGCCGCGCAGGCGAGCCGCGTGCTGATCGTGACGACGCCCGAGCCCGCGGCGCTCACCGATGCGTACGGCCTGATCAAGGCGCTCGATGCGCACGGCGCGCGCGCGTCGGTCGAGATCCCCACACCCGAGGTGCTCGTCAACCTCGTCAGCGGTCCCGACGAGGCCGAGCGCGTCGCGCGCGGACTGCGCCTGGTCAGCGAGCGCTTCCTCGCGCGGTCGCCGCGCCTGGCGGGCTGGCTGCCGCGCAGCAGCGAAGCCGCGCGGAGCGTGTTCGCGCGCCAGCCGTTCGTCGCGCGCGATCCGCACAGCCTGGCCGCGCGCTGCATCGACGTGCTGGCCGGCCACGTCGAGCGCTCGTGCCCGCTCGAGCCGCTCAAGCTGCGCGCGAGAAGCGCCGAATAGCGGATCCGGATGGACAGCCCGCGCCAGCATTTCGAGCCCCGGCAGTTCGAGCCACTGCTGCGGCGCGTCGCGGTCGCCGCGGCGGCCGGGTCCGCGCTCGTGTCGCTCTTGCAACACGTGCCCGTGTGGGTCGCGTGCGCGCGCGGCGGAGCCTCGCTCGCGTGCGTGCTCGTGATCGGCAAGCTCGGTCTGTACGCGCTCGAGCGCGCGGCGCAGGACGAGCAGGCGGCGCAGTCGCGCACGACCGTGCGCGTCGCGCGTGAGACGGAGCGCTC
>SCVU01000181.1 GCA_004296785.1 Planctomycetota bacterium | reverse complement strand
GACGACGTTGCGCATCGAGAGCTCGCCGCTCGCGCGCCACGCGGCGACGCGCGCGGGGAACGGATTCGGCGGCAGCTCGCCCGCGCGCATCGACGGGCTGTAGCGGACCTCGACGTCGAGGTCGCGCGCGCCCTGCTCGAGCTTCGCGATCTCCTCGGTCGTGAACGGCTTCTTGCCGACGAGCAGCGCCGCCTTCGTGTTGCTGTTCGCGACGAACAGGTGCGGCCGCGGATCGGCGATGCCCTGGCGCGCGAGTGCCTCGCTCGCGATCGCGAGCAGCCGCAGCATCTCGTTGCCGCCGTGGCGGTAGACGTAGAACAACCCGTCGTCGGACAGCAGCGAGAGGAACTCGCCGAACGCCTCGACGGTGAACAGGTTCGCCTCCGACAGCGCGAAGGCCGCCGAGCTCGCCGCGATGTTCGTCTGGATGAACGTGATCGTGACGGTGTCGAACTGCTCGCCGCACGCGCGCGCGAAGCTGCGCCCCTCGCGCGCGAGGTAGCGGTGCGGCCCCGCGGCGAGGATCGCGCCGACGCCGAAGCCCGGGTATTGGCCGAGCGCCGCGTCGACGATGCCCGGATTGATCTCGACGCCGGTGATCTCGCGCGCGCCCGCGTCCTTCGCGAGCACCATGCCGCGGCCGCCGCCCGCGCCGATCTCGAGGTAGCGGCCGTGGCGATCGAGCACGTACGGCAGGCGCTCGAAGTCGGTGTGCTTGACGTAGTCGCGCACGAACTCGGGGCCGAGCGCGGGCAGCGTCGTCTGGCAGCTCGAGTCGATGCGGACGTAGATCGCCGAGTCGCCGCGCACCGGGAACATGCCGAGGCGCGAGAGCGAGTTCCACTCGCGGCCGAGCTCGCGCGATGCGTCGACCCAGTCGTCGACGCCCGACAGCTCGGTGCTGTGCGAGCGCACGTCGACGAGCGCGCGCTCGCGATTCGCCAGCGGCAGCAGCGCGACCAGCGCGACCAGCACGCCGGCGCACGCGCGCGCGCGCGGCTGCTCGTGCGCGTGCGCGAGCAGCAGCGCGCCGAGCGCCGCGAGCGCAGCGATCGCGAACACGCCCTGATCGCCGCCGACCCAGTCCATCAGCGGCAGCACGAGCAGGCAGCCGAGTCCCCCGCCGGCCAGGTCGGCGCCGTACAGGCGGTCGACGCGGCTCGCGTTCGCGCGCAGCACGAGCGAGATCACGAGGCCGACCAGGAACATCGCCGGCAGCATCAGCAGGCTCGCCGCGACGACGCGCGAGACCTGCGACGACAGATCGGTCGGCACGCGGCCGTCGGGGCTGAGCGCGTGGTCGAGCGCGAGGATCCCGACCACGCCGCCGAGGATCGCCAGCGCGTACGCGAGCGCGCACACCGGCGCCGCGCGCGCGCCGCGCTCGGCGCGGAACAGCTTCGGGAAGGCGACGAGCGCGACGCCGGCCGCGCCGAGGCCGAGGAAGGTCGTCGAGATCGCGAGGAACGCGAGACCGGAGTTGAACAGGATCGTGAAGATCCGCGTCAGGAACTGCTGCAAGAGCAGCATGCTCGCCGTGGTCAGCGCGAAACCGAGGTACAGCGCCCAGGATCGCGACGCACCGGAGGCGGGGGTGGGGCTCGGCATTCGGGAGCGAGAGCCTAGCAGCCGCCGGAGTCTCGTTGCGCGTGCGCGCCCGCGTTCCGGAGTTGCTGCTAGACTCCTCGACGCCGGCTGTCGTCCAGGAGGATCGGAGGAATCCCATGTCCGTGTCGCTTCGCGGATCGTGTGCGCTCTCGTTCTTCGTCGTCGCCCTTGCGTGGCCGACGCGCGCGCAGTCGACGGTCGCCGAGCGGCCGCGCGTCGGCCCTGACCCGACGCTCGTCGGCCGCGTCGATCCGGCCGCGGACGCGGCCATCGAGGCAGCGATCCGCGACGCCGCGCCGTGGAACGGCAGCTGCGGCCTCGAGCGCGTCGACGGCGTCCTCTACGGCGCCGGTCCGCGCTACAAGGTCGAGTTCGGCGCGCACGGATTCCGCTACACGACAGCGCTCGGCGCGAGCTCGCCGATCGACGGAACGCTGGCGTTCGAGCTCGAGTCGATCCGCCTCGGCGCGCAGGTGCTCGCGACGGGCACGGCAAGCGAGCCGAGCCAGTCCGGCGGCATCGCCACGTACGCGCGCGGCGCCTCGATCCACGAGGAGTACGTCGTGCAGGCGGACGGGGTCGAGCAGCGCTTCGTGTTCGACTCGTTGCCCGCCGGCGGCGGCGACCTCGTCGTCCGCGGACGCATCGCGACGCCGCTCGTCGCGCGCGACGTCGACGACACGCCGGGCGACGGCGAGTCTCCGCTCGGCATCCGCTTCGAAGCACCCGGCTACGGCAGCTTCGTCTACGGCGGCGTTACCGGCATCGACGCGAACGGCGCGCGCGCGGCGGGCCTCGTGCGCTTCGACGGCGAGCACATCGAGCTCTCACTGCCCGAGTCGTTCGTCGCGCACGCGGCGCTGCCGCTCGTGCTCGATCCGCTGCTCGGCTCGAACGTCAACGTATCCGGCGGCTTGGACCTCAGCAGGAGCGACGTCGCGTTCGACGTCACGCACAACCTGTACCTCGTCGTCTGGTCGGTCAACTTCTCGAGCAGCAACGCCGATGTCCACGGTCAACGCATCTCGCCTTCGGGTGCGAAGGTCGGGGGACTCGTGCTCATCGAGCCGTACACGAACGTGAGCAGCGGCGCGCCGACGGTCGCGAACAACAACGGCGCGAACCGCTTCCTCGTCGCGTGGCCCCAAACGCCCTCGAGTCTCGGCGGCGCGAACGACCTCGTATGTCGCATCGTCAACGCCTCGAACGGCGGGATCTCGAACGTCATCCAGTTCGCGATCAACGGCGGCGAGCTGGATTCCGGCGGTGAGATGCTCGAGGGCTATCTCAACGTGCAAGTCGTCTGGCAGGACTCCGGGATCCGCGGTCGGGCGATCACGGTGCCGGCGACCGGAGATCCGGGGTTCGGGACGACCTACGTGCTCGCGGCCTCGACGGACGCGCTCGCTCCCTCGATCTCGAAGAGCGGCGGCCTCCCCGGTCGTTACCTCGTCGCGTGGCGCCAGAAGTACGGCACGTATGCGTGGTCGCAGATCCTCGGACGCACGGTCCATTACGACGCGACGCTCGGGCCCGCTGCGATCGACTTCACGACGCATGCGACCGCGCAGAAGTCCGATCCGGCGGTCGACGGCGACGGCGTCGACTTCCTCGTCGCCTACGAGAGCGTCACGATCGGAGGCTCGACGTTCGATCTCAAGTGCAAGCGCGTGCACTGGAACGGTAGCTTCCCGGCCCCGGATGCGAACGAGACCACGATCGACCCGGCGCTGCACTTCGCTCCGCATGCGGCCGTCTCGCTGCTCGGTGGTGCGTTGCTCACGGGCAGCGCCACCAAGTATGCGGTCGCCTGGGAGGACATCGACGCGAGCGCGGCCCAGTAGGACGAGATGTTCAGCGTCTTCTGCTGCCCGCACGGAAGACAGGTCGCCGGATCAAGCTCGCGGTAGCGCATCCACTTGGGCCCCCCCGTGTCGATGTC
>SCVU01000180.1 GCA_004296785.1 Planctomycetota bacterium | reverse complement strand
GCGCGGTCGCGAACGCCCCGAGAGTGCCGCGAGCCATGTCTGCTGAATCAAGTCGTCGGCGCGCGAAGCTCCGACGAGCTCGCGCGCGAGCGCGCGGAGCCAGTCGCGGTCCGCGAGCAGTGCATCGACGTCGAACTGGCGGGAGTCGTCCATCGCGTGCAACGAGGAGTGCATGATGCGCGTTCTTTCGTCCCACGGGACTTCGCGCACCTGCGCGTTGTGCGCGACGCGAAGGGAACTTACGTCGTCGCGCGCTGATTCACGCGCGCGCTGACTTGACGCGCGCGGCGCGCGCCGCGCATGCTCGCCCGCGTCCTTCGATCGAAGGGAAGGTGGTGAGAATCCACCGCGGTCCCGCCGCTGTATGTGGGGACGCGAACCGCGACAATCCACTGCGCTGAAGTCACCCACACCAGGGTGAGGACGCGCGGGAAGGAGCGGGGAGCGCGCGATCCACGAGCCAGAAAACCTTCTCGAGGGGTTCCCATCCCTGGTCTTCGTGGATCGAGACCGGTGATCGCACCCCGTTCGCCTCGCGCGAGCGCGCGGTCGATTCGCCGTTCCATCCGCGGCGACCGCCACCCCTGATCGGATGCGCGCCGCGTGTGACGGCGCGATCCACGGAGTGTTCTCGTGCGATCGATTTCGATTCTCTGCGTGGCCGCGTTGGCGGCCGTTCCCTTCTCCAGCACCCCCGTCCTCGCTCAGACGAAGTTCGCGACGCAGGTCGTCGCGTACGCACCGGGCGCGAGCGCGAGCCCGAGCTTCATCGACCCGACCCGCGCGCTCGGCGGCCCGCAGGGCGGCGGCCTCGGCGGCGGCTCGGTCGACATCGTCGCGCTCGGGCAGAGCGGTTCGCTGACGCTCGGCTTCGACGTGACGATCACGAACGGGCCCGGCGCCGACTTCAGCGTGTACGAGAACGGCTTCATGTCCGGCGGCGGTTGCTTCGCCGAGGTCGCGTTCGTCGAGGTCTCGACCGACGGTGCGAGTTTCGCGCGCTTCCCGACGCGCTACGCGGGCCCGGTCGGTCCGCTGCCGGCATTCGGCACGAGCCCGCTGGGCACGTTCGCGGGACTGACCGGCGGCGCGCCGGGCATCGCGAACGTGTTGTCGAACTCGATCTCGCCGTTCGACTGCGTCGTGTCGGGCGGTGAAGCGTTTGACCTCGCGGTGCTCGCGAACGATCCGCTCATCGTCGGCGGCGCGGTCGACCTCGCGGCGATCCACTTCGTGCGCATCGTCGACTGCGTCGCGGGCGCGCACCAGGACGCGGCGGGCGCGCTGATCTGGGACCACGGCGGAGCGACCGGCTCGGCGGACATCGACGCCGTCGCGGTGATCCAGCACGCGGCCGCGCAGAACGGGCACGGCCCGCGCTGCGACTTCGAGTTCACCGGCACCGGCAAGCTGCGCTGGACGCTCGGAGATCCCGACGGCCTGTTCGACCTCGACTTCGCGACGCTCGCGGCGAGCTGGGACGAGGTCGCGCTGCCGGCGACGGCGCTGCTCGGTCCGCTCGCGATCACGAGCGTGAGCGCGACCGAGGTCGTGCTCGAGAGCGTCGTGCCGATCCCGGGCACCGCGCTGAAGGCGCTGTTGTCGACCTCGGTGCGCGATCTGTCGGGCGCGCTGTCCTGCGACCAAGTCGCGCTGCAAGGCTGAGGTTCCGACCATGCAACCGCGACTCTTGCTCGCGGCGGTCGTCTGCGCGTGGCTCCCCGCGAGGGGAGCCACCGCGCAGGACGTCGCCGCGCCCGGCTTCTCGCTCACGCCGCTCCCCTATCCCGGCCAGTCGTGCACGTCGACGTTCGCGAACGGCGACGTGCTCTGCTTCGACGGCGTCGCGATCGCGCGCTTCGACGCCGGCGGCGCGCCGCTCGCGACGTACGCGACGCTGCCCGCGTTCGTGTTCCCGAGCTTCGTGCGGCTCGATGCGGCCGAACAGTACGCGCTGGTCGGCGAGAACTCGAGCGACCAGCTGTGGCGGCTCGAGCTCCCAGCGGGCGCGCTCGTGCCGCTGCCCGCGCTGCACTTCAACTTCGACGCGGTGCAGCGCGACGCGGCGGTCTGGTACCTCAGCGCGGCGACGTGCGGATTCAACTGCGGCACCGAGATCTGGAAGCTCGACGCGCTCGCGGGCACGACCGAGCTGCGTGCGCGGCTCGACGGGCCCTCCGGTCCCGTCGCGCTCGATCCCGCCGGCAATCTCTACTTCGCCAGTCAGTCCGGCGCGTTCCCCGCGCCGCCGGGATCGACGTCGATCCTGTTCCTGCTCGGCAGCCAGCTCGCAGCGGGTCCGGTGCTCGCGCCGTCGAACGCGTTCGCGATCGCGAGCGGCTTCGACGGCGGCGGAGATCTGCTCTACGACGCGTCGACGCAGCGGCTGCTGCTGGCCGAGAACAACTACGGCAGCGGGCTCAATCGCATCGTGTTCGTGAACGGCGGGCCCGCGAGCTCGCCGGTGCTCGTCGACGGCGCGCCGGGCCAGTGGATCTCGAACCTCGAGCTCGCGCCGGCCGCGCCGTTCGGCGTGCTCGCCGCGTTCCAGCCGCCGGGCGATCGACTGCGCTACAACACGACCGACTTCGCGCTCGCGCACGCGCGGATCTCGCTCGAGCCGCTGCGCCCGGTCCTTGCGCTGCGCGGTCCGGGCGCGAGCGGAGCGGGCACGCTCGAGCTGAACGTCGACGGCGCGCCGCCCACGGGTTGGGCCTTGTTCGCGTTCGGCCCCGCCGGTTCGGTCGGAGCGATCGAGGCTCCGCTGCCGCTGCCCGGCGCCATTTCACTGTGGTCGCCGCTCGCGCTCGGCTCGATCGGCCTCGTGCCCGGCCTCGTGCCGATCGACGCCGTGGGACACGCGACGCGCGTCGTCGCGCACGACGGCAGCGCGATCGGACAGCTCGCGCTGCAGGCGCTGCTGCTGGACGCCGACTTCGCGCCGGCCGCGACCAGCGGAGTCGCGCTGCTGTGAGCCGTCGCGCGACGGGTCCGCGCGGCAAGCCGAAGCAGCGCGTGCTGTTGTCCTGGTCGAGCGGCAAGGACTCGGCCTGGACGCTGCACGCGCTGCGCCAGCGCAAGGACGTCGAGCTCGTCGGCCTGTTGTGCACGCTGAACTCGGCCGCCGAGCGCGTGGCGATGCACGGCGTGCGGCGCTCGCTGCTCGAAGCGCAGGCGGCGGCCGCGAAGCTGCCGCTGTGGGCGATCGATCTGCCGTCGCCGTGCTCGAACGACGCGTACGAGCGGATCATGACCGGCGTGCTCGAGCGCGCGCGGGCCGAGCGCGTCGCGGCGATCGCGTACGGCGACCTGTTCCTCGAGGACATCCGCGCGTACCGGCTCGCACGGCACGCGGGGACCGGCATCGAGCCGATCTTTCCGCTGTGGGGCCGCGCGACGGACGAGCTCGCGCGCGAGATGATCCGCGGCGGGCTGCGCGCGCGGTTGTCGTGCGTCGACACGCGCGTGCTCGGCGCTGAGTTCTCGGGGCGCGCGTTCGACAAGGCGTTGCTCGACGCGCTGCCGGCGGGCATCGATCCGTGCGGCGAGCGCGGCGAGTTCCACACGTTCGTGCACGCGGGGCCGATGTTCGAGCAGCCGATCGCCGTGCGGATCGGCGAGCGGGTGGTGCGCGACGGATTCGCGTTCACCGACCTGCTGCTTTGCGCCGACCACGTCGGCTGATACACGTGGGAGCACCCGCGGACGCACGGGCGGTCGCGGCGAGAGGAGAATCGCTCGCATGCTCGACTTCCTGAGAGCCCCCGTGTGCCCTGTGCCGGCGCGGGTCCAAGCGTGGCAAGAACTGCGGATGACGCAGCTCGTGCGCCGTCTCGGCGTCGAACGCGTGCTGCGCGCGCCCGTCGCGACGCCGACGCGCGACTGCTTCCCGGAGCTGTTCGAGCGCGGCGGCTGCGATGTCGACGTGCTGCTGCGGCGGACGGCGGCGTTGCTCGGCGTCGACGCGAGCGGCATCGCGCTCGAGGTCGTGCCGGACGACGCGCTCACCGAGGCCGCGGGTTCGTACTCGTTGCCGGCGAGCGGGCCGTTGATCCGCGTGCCGGCGAGCCACATCGCACGGCCCGAGCGCCTCGTCGCGACGCTGTTCCATGAGCTGTCGCATCACCTGCTGATCGTCGAGGCGGGGTTCCCGCACGACGATCCGGAGCACGAGTTCCTCACCGACCTCGTGCCCGCGTTGTTGGGCGCGGGACTGTTCGCCGCGAACACGGCGGAGAGCACCACGCACGAGCCGTTCGACCCGCGTCGCTGGACCGTCGCTCGGCAGGGCTACTGGAGCGTCCCGGCCCACGCCCACGCGCTCGCGTTGTTCGCATCCTTCCGCGGCGAGAAGCGCCCGCGCTGGCGCAAGCACATGCGGCGCGACGTGCGCGTCGCGTTCGACGCCTCGTCGCGCCACCTGCGCCGCGTGCCGGGCTGCCGCTTCGACCCGCGCCATGTGACGGGAGCGCCGCGCCACGAGCCCGACTCGAGCGTGCTCGTCGAGCTCTCGTCGGTGCGCCCGGCCTCGGTCCTGCTCGCGCTGTGGGAGCTCGACGCCGAGCGCTGGCATCCGCGTCACGAGCCCGCCCTGCTCGCGCTTCTCGAGCACGCGGATCCGTCGGTCGCCGCGGAGGCGCTGGCGGTCGCCGTGCGTCGCGCCGTCGCGCGCGAGCGCGTCGTCGCAGTGCTGTCCGATCGCGCGTCCTCGCGCGACCCGCTGCTGCGCGCCGCCGCGATCCGCGCATTCGCGCAGTTGTCGCCGCTGCCGATCGCGGCCCCGCACGCATTCCACGCCGCGCTCGCGGACGTCGACGACGACGTGCGCGCGGCCGCCTGCGAGGCGATCGCCGAAACCGCGGCGTCGAGCGGGGCGCTGCGCGAGCGCCTCGCGACGCTGGTCGGGCGCGCGCACCTCGACTGCGACGACGAGGACACCGCGATGTACTTGTCGGCGCTGGCTTCGATCGCCCCGGATGCGCGCGCGTTGCTGCGGGAGCACGCGCCGGAGGTCGATTGGAGCGCCGCCGAAGCGCTGCTGCGGCGCGCCGAGAGCGGGACCGAGGGCTGAGCGACGGGAACTTTTCGCAACTTCGGGCTTGACGCCCGCGGGTCGAGGCATAATTATGCACACTTCGCGCATGATTATGCATTCCACCCAGGAAGCCACCGAACCGAAGGAACGCCGCCGCGCGGCGATCCTCGAGCTCGTGCGCGCGCAGCGCATCAAGAGCCAGGGCGATCTCGCGCGCCTCTTGCACAATCTCGGCCACGAGGTGAACCAGGCCACGCTCTCGCGCGACCTGCGCGACATGGGCGTCGTGAAGGGCGCCGGCGGCTACCAGCTCCCCACCGGTGACGCGGCGCTGCCGCTCGCTTCGGCGGCGGCCGCCGCGCCCGCGGCCGGCGGCAGCGCGGCGCTGTACGGCGCGGTGCAGGCGTGGCTCGCGAGCTCCGTCAGGGCCGTCAACCAGGTCGTGCTGCGCACTCCGGCGGGCGCGGCCTCCACGCTCGCCGTCGCGCTCGACGCGGCCGGCTGGAAGGACGTGCTCGGCACGATCGCCGGCGACGACACGATCCTGATCATCACGCCCGATGCGCGCGCGGCCACGCGCGTGCACAAGGCGCTGCTCGAGCTCAAGCGCGGCGCCGCCGGTGGAGCGCGCGCATGACGAGCTCGAAGAAGACGCGCTCCGTCGTCGTGCTCGGCGCGAGCGGCTACACCGGCCGCGAGCTCGCGCGACTGCTCGCGCGGCACCCGTCGCTCGAGCTCTCGGGCTTCCTCGGCGCGCGCGAAGGCGTCGCGCCCGACGCGCCCGCGCTGCCGGTCGATGCGCCGATCGCGCCGCTCGACTGGAAGGCGGTCGAGCGCGCCGACGGTGCGTTCCTGTGCACGCCGCACGCGGCCTCGGCCGTGCTCGCGGCGCGCTGCCTCGAGCTCGGCACGAAGGTCGTCGACCTGTCGGCGGATTTCCGGCTGCGCGACGCCGCGCTGTACCAGCGCGTCTACGAGCACGCGCACCCGGCGCCGCAGCTGCTCGCCGAGGCCGTCTACGGCCTGACCGAGTTCGCGCGCGAGCGCGTCGGCTCCGCGCGCCTCGTCGCGAACCCCGGCTGCTACCCGACCAGCGTGCAACTGCCGCTCAAGCCGCTGCTCGACGCGGGCCTGCTCGATCGCGAGCACGTGATCGTCGCCGACTGCAAGAGCGGCGCGTCCGGCGCCGGCAAGAATCCGAGCGAGCGCACGGTGTTCGGCAACGTGCACGAGAACTTCCTCGCGTACGGCGTCGGCACGCACCGCCACGCGCCGGAGATCCAGCAGGAGCTCGGGCTCGAGCGGCTCGTGTTCGTCCCGCACCTGTTGCCGGTGTTCCGCGGGATCCTGTCGACGCTGTACGTGCGGCCGGCGCGCGGCCGCAGCGCGAGCGATCTGCGCGCGTGCCTCGCCGAGGCGTACGCGCGCGAGCGCTTCGTCCAGGTGTTCGCGAAGGGGCAGCCGGAGCTGAACCGCGTGCAGATGACGAACGAGTGTCACATCGCGGTCGCACAGGCCGGCGAGCTCGTCGTGATCACGAGCGCGATCGACAACCTGTTGAAGGGCGCGTCGGGCCAGGCGCTGCAGAACATGAACCTGATGCTCGGTTGCGCCGAGCACGAGGGACTCGCGTGAGCCCCGCTCCCACTTCGCTGGCCCATCGACGCCTGCTGGTCAAGCTCGGCGGCGCGCAGCTCGAGGAGCCGGCGGCCCGCGCGGCCGTCGCGCGCTCGCTCGCGGCCGCGCGCGCGGCGGGTCACGAGCTCGTGATCGTCCACGGCGGCGGCAACCAGATCCGCGCGCTCACGAAGCAGCTCGGGATCGCCGATCGCTACCACGAGGGCCTGCGCATCACCGACGCGGCGACCGCCGACGTCGTGCTGATGGTGCTCGCCGGGCTCGTCAACAAGGCGCTCGTCGCCGACCTCGGTGCCGCCGGCGTCGCCGCGGTCGGGTTGTGCGGCGCCGACGGCGCGCAGATCGGAAGAGC
>SCVU01000179.1 GCA_004296785.1 Planctomycetota bacterium | reverse complement strand
ACCTGCGCCGCGTACGAGCGCACCGCGTCGAAGGTGAACTCGAGGTCCTTCGCGTCGCTGCCCGGCATCGACGCGTCGCGCAGCGACTCGCGCCACACCTCGACGACGTCCTCCGGTTCGAGGAAGCCGTACTCGGCGGTGTTCAGCGCGCTGAAGCGGACGCGCAGCTCGGACGGGCCGAGCCGACCCATCCACTCGCCGCGCAACGCCTCGTTCTGCGACGGCTTCCCGCTCGGCGCGAGCTGCTCGATCATCGGCAGCCGGAGCTTGACCGCGAGCTCGGGGAACGGGAACTCGCTCGCGCCGGACTGCGCGGCGGGAACGACGACGGGGATGCAGGCGAGCAGCAGCGAGAGCACGCGTGACTCCTCTACAAGAACGGGGGGGGAAGGAGCGCCAGGTTATCAGCGCAGGTCCGGCGCCGCTTTCGTGCGCAGCGTCAGCGGGTGCTCGGCGCCGAGGATCTCCGCGCGGATCGCGATCGCCTCGTCGAGCAGCTCGCCCGCGCGCGCCGAGTCGCCGCGTTCGCCGCACACCGCGGCGAGGTCCGCCAGGCACTCGGCCACCGCGAGCGTCCGGCCGCCGCCGGGCTCGGCGCGCCGCAGCGCGAGCGCCTCCTCGTGCAGCCGTGCCGCCTCGTCGAGCCGGCCGCGCTTGCGCAGCGCGACGCCGAGATCGTTGGCCGCCATCGCGACGTCCGTGTGGACGCCGCGGATCGAACGGTGCAGCTCGAGCGCGCGCTCGAGCGACTGCACGGCCGGTCCGAGCTCGGCGCGCTGCTCCTGCACCTCGGCGAGGCTGCGCAGGCTCAGCGCGACCTCCAGACTGCGCGCGCCGAACTCGTGCTCGCGGATCGCGAGCGCTTCGCGGACGAGCGCGTCGGCGTCGGCGCCCGCGCCGAGTGCGAGCAACAGGCGCCCGATCGCGTCGAGCAGGTTCGCGCGCAGATGGTGCAGCGCTGCGTACTGTCTGCGCACCTGGTCCGCGCGCCGCAGCAGGACCGCGCGCGCCTGCTCGGGCGACACGGGCTCCTGCGCGGCCGGCAGCAGCGCTTCGAGCGAGGCCTCGGCGATCTCGCGGAACGAATCGGCTTCGACGCGCGCGTGCTCGCCCTCGGCGCGCGCGCGTTGCTCGGCGCGCAGCGCGACGACGAGCCCGACGACCAGCGCGAGGAACACGAGCAGCGCCGCGCCGACCGCGAGCCGGTTGCGGCGCACGAACGTCCACGTGCGGTACGCGAGCGTGTCGTCGCGCGCCTGCACCGGGAGCCCGCGCATGTGCCGCTCGAGATCCTCCGCGAACTGCAGCGCCGACTCGTAGCGCCGCGCCGGCTCCTTGCGCAGCGCCATCAGCACGATGCGGTCGAGGTCGCCGCGCAGCGCGCGCGCCGTCGCGCCGACGGTCGCGCTGCTGATCGCGTTGCTGGGGCGCGTCGGCTCCTTCTCCGCGACGAGCCGCTCCCACTCGCCCGGGGTCAGTCCGTCGCTGCGCATCGGCTTGCTGCCGGTCAGCAGCACGTACAACAGCACGCCGAGCGAGTACACGTCGGCCGCCGTCGTCAGCGCCGCGCCGCGCAACTGCTCGGGGCTCGCGTACTCGGGCGTCAGGATCCGCGTCAGCGTGCGCGTGACGTCGGCGAGCGTCGCGCCCGCGCCCGGATCGAGCAGCCGCGCGATGCCGAAGTCGACGACCTTCACGAGTCCGTCCTCGCCGACCAGCACGTTGCCCGGCTTCACGTCGCCGTGCACGATCAGGTTCTGGTGCGCGAAGTGCAGCGCGCGGCACAGCGTCGCGAACAGGCGCAAGCGCTCCGGCACGCCGAGCCGCCGCTCGTCGCACCAGCGATCGATCGGCTGCCCGCGCACGAACTCCATCACGAGGTACGGCGTGAGATCGGAAGAGC
>SCVU01000178.1 GCA_004296785.1 Planctomycetota bacterium | reverse complement strand
CGGCGCACGCGCGCTCCATCGCGCGCGCCGCGCGTCCGCGCGCGGCGCTCGCGGCCGCGCTCGAGCGCGGGCTCGCGGCGCACGAGCCGCACGCGCGCGTGCTCGACAACGTGCGCGCGCTCGGACGCGACGGCTCGCTCGCCGTCGTCACCGGCCAGCAGCCGGGACTGCTCGGCGGGCCGCTGTACTGCCTGCACAAGGCGCTCTCGACGCTCGCGCTCGCACGCGCTCTCGAGCGCGAGCTCGGCGCGCGCGTCGTGCCGGTGTTCTGGAACCACGCCGACGACCACGACATCGCCGAGGTGCACCACGCGTGGGTGATGAACGAGCACTTCGACTGGCGCAAGGTCGGCCTGTCGGGCGTGTCGAGCGGCCGCATGCCGGTCGGCGAGCTCGCACTGTCCGACGCGACACATCGCATCGGCGCGATCAGCCAGCTGCTGCTGCAGAGCTTGCCGAACCGCCCGTCGCGCGCGCGCGCCGTCGAGCTGTTCGCGCCGCGCGAAAGCGAGACGCTCGCGACGGCGTTCACGCGCGCGTTCACGCGCCTGCTCGGCGAGCTCGGCCTCGTCGTGCTCGAGCCCGCGTGGATCCGCGACGAGCTCGCGCTGGGGCTCGCGCAGATCGCGCGCTCGGATGCGCGCGCCGCGCTCGCGCGCGGCGGCGAGCGCCTGCGCTCCGGCGGACATCCTCCCGCGATCGACCCCGACAGCGCCGCGCTGCTGTTCGAGCACCGCGGCGACGGCCGCCGCGCGTGGCGCGCGGGCGAGCACGGCTGGACGGGCGGCGCCGACGACGCGCCGCTCGACGGCGCCGCGCTCGCGGCGCGCATCGCGGCCGAGCCAGCGCGCTGGTCGGGCGCCGCGCTCACGCGCCCGCTCGCTCAGGATCTCGCGCTGCCGGTCGCCGCGTACGTCGGCGGGCCGGGCGAGCTCGCGTACCACGTGCAGCTCGCGGAGCTGCGCGAGGCCTGCGGAGCTCCGCAGACGCCGTTCGCGCCGCGCGCGTCGCTCGTGCTCGTCACGCGCGACGTCGAGAGCTCGCTCGCCTCGCTCGAGCTGTCGCTCGACGCCGCGCTGCGCGCGCGCGGCGAGATCGCCGAGGAGCGGCCGGCCGCCGAGCGCCCCGCGGTGATCGCGCGCCTCGCCGAGATCGCGACGCGCACGGCGCGCGAGCTCAACGCCGAGCGCGACGCGCTCGCCGAACTCGATCCGGGCCTCGCGATCCAGCTGCGCCAGAGCGCCGATCAGATCAAGCAGACGATCAAGCGGCTCGTCGAGAAGTCCGAGCGCGTCGACATGAACCGCCGCGGTCGCGGCACGCGTCACGTGCGCCGCGTCGCCGCGAGCCTCACGCCGCGCGGCGAACCGCAGGAGCGCGTCGCGACGGCGTTCGAGTGGGTCGCGCGCCACGGCGAGGCGTGGATCCGCGAGCTCGCCGACGCGCTGCCGCCGCTGGCGCGCGAGCCGCTCGCCGTGCACCTCGAGCTGCCCGTCGCGGGAACGGACGCCGCGGGCGCCGACGGCGCGGGCGCGGACGCACCCGCCGAGTAGACTGCGCGCTCGCATGACTCCACTCGACGTGCTCGCGATCGCCGCGCACCCCGACGACGCCGAGATCTCGGTCGGCGGGACGCTGCTCGCGTTCGCGGCGGCCGGCAAGCGCGTCGGCATCCTCGATCTGTCGCGCGGCGAGCTCGGCACGCGCGGCGACGCCGCGCAGCGCGCGCGCGAGGTCGCCGCCGCCGATCGCGTGCTCGGCACGGCGTGGCGCGGCAACCTCGATCTCGGCGACGGCCGCGTCGCGGACACGCTCGAGGCGCGCGAAGCGCTGGCGCGCGTGCTGCGCGAGCAGCGCCCGTCGATCGTGCTCGCGCACCACGTCGAGGACCTGCACCCCGATCACGCGGCCGCCGGCGCGGTCGCGCGCGCCGCGTGGTACCTCGCGGGCTTGAAGCGCCTGGCCGAACGCGCGGGCGGCGCCGCGGCGTTCCGTCCGCCGCGCCTGTACCACTTCATGGGGCACGTGCCGTTCGAGCCGACGCTCGTCGTCGACGTGAGCGCGGTGTGGGAGCGCAAGGTCGAGCTGATCCGCTGCTACGCGTCGCAGCTCTCGCCGCAGGAAGCCGGCGACAGCGGCCAGCACTTCCTGTTCGGCGCGGACGTGCTCGCGCGCGCGGAGACGAAGGCGCGCTACTTCGGCGAGCGCATCGGCGTGCGCCACGGCGAACCGCTGTTGCACCGCGGCCCGCTCGCGTTCGACGCCGCGCGGCTGTTCTGAGCGCGCGCCGCACGCGACGACGGAGCGCGCGCCGCGCTACAATTCGCGCCGCGGATGCTCTCCGCGCTCCATGCGACGCATCGCGCTCGTCAATCAGAAGGGGGGAGTCGGCAAGACGACCTCGACCGTCAACCTGGGCGCCGCGCTGGCGCTGCAGGGAAAGCGCGTGCTGCTCATCGACCTCGACCCGCAGGCGAACCTGAGCACGCACCTGTCGCTGCGCGCGGACGCCGACGACGCGACGAGCTACGCCGTGCTGTGCCGCGGCGCGAAGCTCGCCGACGCGATCCGCCCGGCCGCGCTGCCGAACCTGTACGTCGTGCCGACGAACCTCGACCTCTCGGGCGCCGAGCTCGAGCTCGCCAGCGCGATCGGCCGCGAGAGCCTGCTGCGCGACGCGCTCGACGACGACACGCGCACGCGCGCCGAGCGCGGCGAGCCGGCCTTCGACTTCGTGCTGATCGACTGTCCGCCGAGCCTCGGCCTGCTGGCGGTCAACGGCCTCGTCGCGGCGACCGAGGTCTTCATCGCGGTGCAGACGGAGTTTTTCGCGCTGCAGGGGATGAGCAAGCTGCGCGAGGTCGTCGCGCTGTTGCAGCGGCGGCTCAATCCCGCGCTCAAGATCACCGGCATCATCCCGTGCCTGTACGACACGCGGCTGCGCCTGGCGCGCGAAGTGCTCGCCGAACTGCGCCGCTACTTCCCCGAGCAGGTCTTCCCGCGCCCGATCCACGCGAACATCAAGCTCGCGGAGGCGCCGAGCTACGGG
>SCVU01000177.1 GCA_004296785.1 Planctomycetota bacterium | reverse complement strand
CGGCATGGACGGCATCGGTGGGCTCACGCAGCGGCCGATCCTGCCCGGCGAGACGTTCAAGTACGAGTTCGAGCTGCGCCAGCACGGCACGTACATGTACCACTCGCACCACGACGAGATGACGCAGATGGCGCTCGGGATGATGGGCATGTTCGTGATCCACCCGCGGCATCCGACCGAGCCGCCGCCGGACCGCGACTACACCTACCTGCTCAGCGAGTGGAAGCTCGACGTCGGCGCGCGACGACCCGACCCCAACGAGATGAGCGACTTCAACGTGCTGACCTTCAACGCGAAGATCGCGCCCGCGACACAGTCGCTGGTCGCTCGCATCGGTGAGCGCGTGCGGATCCGCATCGGCAACCTGAGCGCGATGGATCACCACCCGATCCACCTGCACGGGCATGCGTTCCGTGTCGTCGAGACCGACGGCGGCGTGATCTCCGAACCGGGCCGTTGGCCAGAGGTCAGTGTGCTCGTGCCGGTCGGCAGCACACGCACGGTCGAGTTCGTTGCGGACAATCCGGGTGACTGGGCGCTGCACTGTCACATGACGCACCACGTGATGACGCAGATGGGACACGGGATCCCGAATCTGATCGGCGTGAACGCGAGCCGCTTCGACGACAAGATCGCAGCCGTCGTGCCGGAGTTCGATGCGATGGGAATGTCGGCGCACGGCGAGGCGGACGACTCGATCCCGCCGAACAGCTTGCCGATGGTCGGCCTGCGCGGCCCGTTCGGCTACGTGACGATGAGCGGGATGTTCACGCTCCTAAAGGTGCGCGAGCGCCTCGACGACGGAGTCGAGCCGGGCTGGTACGAGCACCCGGAGGGCACGCTGGCGCTCCCGGCGAGCGCGGACGAGCTTCGCGCGGACGGCATCGAGCACTGAAGCAGGGTTGCGGCCCGCAAGCCGTGCGCACAGCGGCTTCCGCGATACGATGGTCGCGAACTCGAGCTCGGCCGATCGACGCAGGAGCAGAACATGGCGAGAGCGCGAATCACCGCGGCGTTGGCGTGTGCCGGCCTGGGTCTGGCAGGGTCGACTACAGCACAGAGCCTGCTGTACGCCCTCCCCGGGCAGGGCAAGAACGACCTCTTCGGAATGTCCGTCGCCGCGGCCGGCGACGTGAACGGCGATGGCCTCGCCGATGTCGTGATCGGTGCGGATCAGAGTCCGCACGGTCTCGGCAGTCCGCCGACCGGTGCGGGCTACGCACGCGTCGTGTCGGGCACGACCGGCGCGCTGCTCTACGCGTTCCACGGCGACGCGGGAGATGACTGGTTCGGCACCGCGGTGTGCGGTCCAGGCGATGTCAACGGAGACGGCTACGACGACATCGCCGTGCTCGCACCGCAACCGGGCTCGGCCAGCTATCCGCCGTACGTGCAAGGCACGCCGCCGGGTCCCGGCTACCTGCGCATCTTGTCGGGAGCCAACGGTGCGGTGCTCACGAACCTCGTGGGTAGCGGCACGCCCGGTCTGTTCGGCCACTCGATGGCCGCGGCAGGCGACGTGAACGCCGATGGGTTCCCCGACATCATCGTCGGCGAGATCGGCGGCCTGGTCTGGGGCTACGACCCGGGAATCGCGCGCATCTACTCGGGCCTCGACGGCTCGCTGTTGCACCAGCTCTCGGTCGGCGACGACGGCGATTGGTTCGGCAACTCGGTCGACGGAGCGGGAGACGTCGACGGCGACGGCTACGACGATGTCGTCGTCGGCGCGCCGTACTTCGGGCCGCCCGTGGGGCTCGCGGCGGTCTACTCTGGGCAGAGCGGGCTGTTGATCCGCGCCTGGTTGGGCAACTCGATCGCCGACGAGTTCGGCTTCGCGGTCGCGGGAGCGGGAGACGTGAACGGCGACGGAGTGCCGGACCTCGTGATCGC
>SCVU01000176.1 GCA_004296785.1 Planctomycetota bacterium | reverse complement strand
CGCGCAGCACGCGCACGAGCGCCTGGCCGCCTTCCAGGCGCCCGTTCCACGAACCGCTCGCCCCCACGCCGAGCAGCCAGCGCGCGAACGGCTGACCCGCCGGCGCGAGCCACCAGCCGAGCGCGTACACGGCGAGCGTCGCCGCGCCGGCGCACGCGAGCAGCCACGCGCCGCTGCGCCAGGAGAGCAGCACGAGCAACGCGGGCACCGCGAGCAGCGCGTCCTGGCGCAGCACCAGCGCCGCGACCAGCCAGGCGAGCAGCGCCCACGGGCGTCCGCTCGGCGCGCGCGCGTGCTCGAGCGCCGCGCACCACGCGCCCGCCATCGCCGCGAGCGCCGGCACGACCGAATCGCCGACCGCCGCGTAGATCCACGTGCCCGAGCTCGCGCCGAGCGCGAGCGCGAGCGGCAGTCCGACGCGCGCGCCCGCGCGGCGCAGCGCGAAGCGCGCGACGACGTACAGCGCGAGCGCGCCGGCGGCCGCGGACACGAGCTGCTGCGCGCGCAGCGCGAGCCACGCGCCTGGCTCGCCGCCCAGAGCGCACAGCGCGGCGTACGAGCCGCGGCACAGCCAGTGGTACGCGAGGTGGTTCGCGGGCGTCGGCGCGTCGCCCTGCGGCTCCGCCAGCGCGAGCGCGTAGTGGACGACGTCGTTGCCGAGGATCAGCGCGTCGGAGTGCACGCCGAAACTGCACGCGTACACGAGCGCGCCGACGAGCGCCGCGCCGAGTGCGAGCAGCGCCTGCGCTCGAGCGCCGCCACTCGGTCGATCGTGCTCAGCCATCCTCGCGCGGCCCAGCATAGCGAGCGCGCGCGGTGATTAGCGGCGCGCGGTTGAGCTCGCGGCGGCGGAACACGATGCTGTGCGAATGGACGATTCCCTGCGCGTGCGCCGCGGCAGTCCCGACGACGCCGCCTGGATCCGCGACTGCCAGCTCGCGATGGCGCAGGAGACCGAAGCGCTCGCGCTCGACGCCGCGACCGTGCTGCGCGGCGTCGAGCACGTGCTCGCCAACCCCGCGATCGGTTTCTACGTCGTCGCCGAGCGCGTCGCGCCCGCGGCGCCGCCGGCGCGCGTCGCGTGCGCGCTCGTGCTGTACGAGTGGAGCGACTGGCGCGCGCGCAATGTCTGGTGGATCCACAGCGTGTTCGTGCTGCCGGGCGAGCGCGGCGGCGGCGTGTTCAGCGCCATGTTCCGCGACGTCGAGCGCGAGGCGGCCGCGCGCGGCGCGCCGTACCTGCGGCTGTACGTCGAGCGGGAGAACCACCGCGCGCAGCGCGTGTACGAGAAGCTCGAGATGAGCGACCGCCACTACGCGATGTACGAGAAGCCGATCCGCGGCTAGGCGCCGGCGCGCGGCAGCGCGTACAGCCGCAGCGCCGGGCCCGGTCGCTCGACCTGCCACAGCTGCGTGAGCGGGAACTCCATCTCCGTCGGCAGCGTCGCTTCCTCCGGATGCAGGCCGCGCCAGGCCGGATCGATCGTCCAGATCGGCGCGGCGCCGTCGACGAGCGGCAGCAGCGGATTGTCGCGCACGTGCTGCGGCCGCTTGCTGACGAGCAGCACGTGCGTCGCGCCGTGGCGCGCGAGGAACGCGCGCAGGTCCTCGCCCGGCTGCACGGCTTTCTCCTTCGGCAGCAGCGTCTTCGCGCGGTCGTCGAACCACCACGCGCGCTCCAGCGGCAGCACGGCCAGGCCGGCGCCCGCGCGCGTCGGCGCGCCCGCTTGCAGCATTGCCAGCCGGTGCTCGTCGCGCGAGCCGAACTCGCCCCACTTCTCGATGCGCTCGAGGCTCGCGCGGTCGAGCTCTACCTGCGGCGCGTAGCGATCGACGGCGACGAGGCCGAGACCGTTCGTGCGTTCGAGCTCGCGCTCCGCCAGCTCGCGCGTGTCGGGCTGCAACAGCAGCCAGTCGAGTCGCGCGGCCTGCAGCAGCGGGAACGCGAGCGCTCCGACGAGCGCGAGACCACCCAGCGAACGCACGCCGCCTGCGGCGAACCGCGACCACGCCGCCTCGAACGCGAGCCCCGCCGGCAGCGCGAGCAGCGCGACGAGCGGCAGCAGGTAGCGCACGTGGTCGTTGCGCTGCGTCAGGAAGAACGCGGCCCAGCCGAGCGCGAAGATCGCGCCCGCGCGCAGCGCGCGCCGCCGCAGTGCGGCGACGAGGCCGAGCAATCCGAGCGCGAGCAGCAGCGGGTCGTAGCCGACGAACGCGCGCGACAGCCGCGCGAACGACTCCGGGCGGATCTTCAGCTCGAGCATCTGCCCGCCGATCTTCAGCGTCGGCCCGAACGCGTTCGGATCCTCGGCCTGCTGCTTCGCCATCAGCTCTTCGCCCGCCGCAGTCCCACCGTCGGCGCCGCCGTGCACGAGGTAGAACGGATAGCCGGCGCACAGGCTCGCGACCGCGAACAGCGCGACGCACGCGGCGCCGTGGCCGAGGCGCCGCCGCAAGTCCGCGCCGCGCCAACCGGCCGGCCCGCACAGCCACGCGAGCCCGGCGAGCCCGAGCAGCGGCGCGCCCGCCTGGTGGCACGAGAAGCCGCCGGCCCCGGCGAGACCGACGAGCAACAGGTGCCGCAGCCGACCGGACTGCGCGTACAGCGCGGCCGGCCACAGCGCGAGCGCGACGAACGCGACCAGCGGCACCCACGGACGCTCGTGCGTCGAGAACTGCACGTGCAGCAGGCTCGTCGCGACGAGCCACGCCGCGGCGAGCGCGGCGCGCCGCGACAGCGCGGCCGCCAGCGCCGCGCGCCAGATCAGCCACGGCGTGAGCGCGCCGAACAGCGCGACGAGCAAGCGCGCCGGCAACTGCGCGATCCACGGCTCCTCGAGCAAGCGCAGCTTGAACTCCTCCGCGCCGTGCCACGCGCCGCTCGCGCGGCCGGCCGCGTACTCGCCCGCGTAGACGGGCAGCAGCGCATACGGCAACAGGTACGGGTACGTCGTGTACGCGTTCGACGGCGGCACGAGCGTCTTGTCCTTCGCCATGCCGAGCGCGCCGCGCACGATGTGCGTGTCGGGCACGTAGTTGCGCGGCAGCCCGTGCCCGATCGGCGCGAAGCGCAGCAGGAACGGCGCAAGGAACAGCACGAGCGCCGGCAGCAGCCACGGCGCGCGCGGAGCTGGCGTCGAACTCAGCGCTGCGATGGCGCACCTCCGCTCGCGGCGAACAACCCCTCGAGCGCGCCGACGAGCAGCGCATCGGTCTCCGCGCCGAGCGCGACGACGAACGGCGCGCTCCACACGCTCGCCGTCAGCGCGTGCGTCGCGGCAGCGCCGAGCGCGAGCTCGACCGCCGCGCCCGCGGCCGGGTGCACGACGAGCCGCGCGCGCGGCGCAGCGAACCCATCCTCCGCGCGCGGCGCCGCGGCGAGCACGTCGGCGAAGTACAGCGCGTCGCACAGCTGCCCGAGCCGCTCGAGCGCATCCTTCGGCACCGGCTTGCCCGCGCACGACCAGCGCCCCGCTTCGTCGCGCGCGCACTCGACGCGGGCGCCGCCGAGTTCGAGCTCGATGCGCCGCCACTCGGCCGCCGCGGGCAGCGGGATGCGCGTGTCGAGCCACGCGAGCGGCGTCGCGCTCAGCCGCTGCCAGCGCGGCACGCGCCACACGCCGCCGGCCTGCGGCGAGCCGCTCGCGGGCGCGACGAAGCTCGCGTCGCCGTCCGCGCGGCCCTGCACGAGCGACGCGACGCGCGCGCCGCGCGCATCGAACAGCGCGATCTCGAGCGCCTGCTCGCCGAGGCCGAGCTCGGCCGCGCGCGGATCCGCGCCCGCGCGCGCGCCGCCGCGCAGCGCCGCGACGCGCGCGAGCCAACCGTCGAGATCGACGGCGCCCGCGCGGAATCCGAAGCGCTCGCGCAGCGCGAACGCGCCGTCCGCGCCGCGCTCGAGCGTGAGCACGGACTGCTGACCCTGGCCCGCCGGCGGCTGGCGCGGACCGATCGTCACGCGCGCGATCGCGCGCGCGTCGAAGCCGGGGAACAGCGCGTCGGGGAGCCTGTCCGCGCGGCGCGCGCGCAGCGCGGCGAGCGCGCCCGCCAGCGCGAGCACGAGTACGACGAGCAGGCCGAGCCGGCGCGCGATCACGCGGCGGCCTCCACGCGCCGGCGCGTCGCTCGCCGCGCGAGCACCGCGACCGCGCAGGAGAGCAACGTGCCGAGGGCCGCGGCCGCCATCGTCATCCAGCGCCGCGCCGCCGCCGCATCCGCCGCCGCTTCCTCAGCGCTCGTGCGCGACTCGTCCTGCTGGAACTCGGTCTCGCCGGCCAGCGTGGTCAGCCCGCGCGCGCGCCGCTCCTCGTCGAGGAAGTCGGCGATGCGCCGCTCGCGCGGCATCCGCGCGCGCAGCGCGACGAGCTCGCCCTCGAGCACGAGCCAGTCGACGAGGTTCGCGAGCAGGATCTGATTGCGCTCGGTCAGGAACGGCGTGCGCGCGAAGTCCGCGTCGCCGAGCGCGACGATCTGCGCGGCGCGCTCGGCCGAGCGCACCGGCTCGCCGGTCGGACCCGTGTTCGGATCGGCCGCGCCGCCCGGCAGCAGCGGCCGCGGCGCGCCGCTCGCCGCGAACGGCGACGGCAGCTTGCCGCGCAGCGCGACCGCCAGCGGCCGCGCGCGCGCGGTGCCCGCGGCGAGCAGCTCGGCGTTCTGATCGTTGAGCGCCTGCGGATCGATCGCGAGCCGCTCGAGCGGCTCGACCAGCCACGAGCGCGCGGAGCTCGCGACGAGATCGACGCGCTCGACGCCCGGCGGCGCGCGCGGCGCGTTCGCGTCGGGCTCGGGGCCGAAGGCATGCGCCCAGAACAGATCGCAGCCGTTGAGCCGGCCCGTCGCGGGCACCGTCGGATCCATGCCGGCCTCGCCGACGCGCACCCACAGCGGGTACTCGAGCTTCAGCTGCGCACCGCCGTCGCGCGTGCTGATCTCGTTGCACGCGCTGTCCCACACCAGCAAGCGCGACAGCGGCACGTGCCACGCGCGCAGCAGGTCCTCGAGCCCCGTCTCGTACGAGCGCACGCTCGCGGTCGACGGATCGATGCGCTGGCGCTCGAGCAGCAAGAGCAGCCGCCCGCCGCCCTGCGCGTACTGATCGAGCGCGAACACCGCGCGCGGCGCGAGCCGCTCCGGCGCCGCGACGACGAGCAGATCGAGCTCGGCCGGCACCGCACGACCGCTCGCCAGACCGCTGACCTCGGAGATCTGCGCGCGCCGCGCGAGCAGCTCGCGCGCGCCGCGGAAGCCGTCGCCGCCGCTCGCACCGGTCGCGTCGCCGGCGCTCTCGACCAGGAAGCCGATGCGCGGGCGCTCGTCGCGCAGCAGATCGGCGACCGCTTCGGCGAACGCGAACTCGAACGACTGCGGCAGCACGAACGGGATCGCACGCGTGCGGCCGCGGTAGCGCAGCACGAGGCCGAGCCAGACGTTCTGCACGACCTGCGCGGTGCCCTGCTGGCCGCGCAGCGGCACCGCCGCGAGCCCTTCCTTCTCGGCGGCCAGGCGCGCCTCCGAGGACGCGGTCGGATCGAAGCTCGCGCGCTCGATGCGCGCGCCGGCGGCGTCGGCGACGTCGCGCAGTTGATCGAGCAAGCGCCCCTTCGCGATCTGCACCGAGCCATGGCGCACCTCGCCGGTGAAGTACTGCTCGACCGTCAGCACGTCCTCGAGGCGCGCGAGCAGCGCGCGCGTCGACGGGTGCAGGCCGAAGAGCTGATCGCTCGAGCCGTCGAGGCGCGGCCGCGGCAGCTCGCGCACGACGAGGTGCGTGAGCACGACGCACGCGAGCGCGAGCAGCACCGATGCGTAGAGCGCGAGGCGCCACGCGCGGCGCGACGGCCGCTGCGGCCGGCGAGTCGGCTCGACGGACGGCTGGCTCAGCGCCATCGCCTTCCCTCCACGAGCCACGTGTTCACCGCGAGCGCCGCGACGACCCACGCCGCGTGCCACGCGAAGTCGCCGCTGTCGAGCAGACCGCGCCGAGCACGACGAGCTGCAGGCCGATCAGCAGGCCGAGCACGACCAGCGCCTGCACGCGATCGGACGGCGCCGCGCCGGCGAGCCGCGCG
>SCVU01000175.1 GCA_004296785.1 Planctomycetota bacterium | reverse complement strand
GAGCATGTCGAGGAACCGCTGGATGTTCAGGTCGTCGAGCGCCGCGTCGACTTCGTCGAGCAGGCAGAACGGGCTCGGCCGCGCCTGGAACACGGCGAACAAGAGCGCGAGCGCCGTCATCGTGCGCTGGCCGCCGGAGAGCAGGCCGATCGGCAGCATCTCGCGGCCCGGCGGCCGCGCGCTGATCTCGATGCCCGCCTCGAGCACCGATGCGCCGGCTTCGAGCGCGATGTCCGCCTTGCCGCCGCCGAACAGCCGGCGGAACAGCGCCTGGAAGTTCGTGCGGATCTCCTCGAACTTCTGCACGAACAGCTTCTCGCTCTCCGTGTTGATCGTCGCGAGCGTCTCCTCGAGCGTCTTGCGGCCCGACAGCACGTCGTCGCGCTGCCCGACCAGGAAGTCCAGGCGCCCCGAGACCTCGCCGAGCTCCGCGACGGCCTCGGTATTCACCGGGCCGATGCGGTCGAGCGTGCGCTTCGACTCGGCCGTCAGCTCCGCCAGCGCCGCGAGCCCCGCGGGCTCGAGCAGCGCGGGATCGGGTTCGAAGCTCGCGAACAGCTCGTTCTCGGATGCGCCGAGCTCGTCGGCCGCGCGCCGCAGCACCTCGCCGCGCTCGAGCTCGGCCTTCTGCTCGGCCAGGCGCAGGTCGGCACTCGCCGCCGTCGTCTGCTCGAGGTCGCGCGTCAGGCGCTCGGCGCGCTCGCGCAGCGATTCGAGCCCGGCGCGCGCCGCGCGCTCGAGGATGCGCAGCTCCGACAGCTTGCCTTCGAGCGCGCCGCGGCTCTCGAGCAGTTCGGCGCACTTGGCGCCGAGCTCCTCGTGCAGCGCCGCGTCCGTCTGCGCCTGCGCGGCGGACGCCGCTGCGAGGCGCTGGCTGCGCTCGAGCTCCACGCGCGCTTCCGCGAGCCCGCGCTCGAGGTCGGCGACGCGCCGCGCGACCGCCGTGTGCTGCTCGGACAGGCGCGTCGACAGCACGCGCGCCTCCGCCTCGGAGCGCGCGCAGCGCTCGCGCTCGGACTCGAGCTCGATGCGCTCGCGCTCGGCGCGCCCGTGCGCGTCGTTGTGTTGTTCGAACTCGTGCTGCGCGCGCGACAGGCGCGCGCGCGCCTCCTCGATGCCGGAGTCGGCGCGCACGCGCTCGGCGACGAGCGCCGCCGCCTCGCGCGCGTACTGCTCGGCCATGCGCAAGAGCTCGCCGCAACGCGCGTCGGCCGATTGGCCGGCGGCGCGCGCTTCCGCGAGCAGCGCACGCGCGTGATCGAGGTCGCGCTGCACGTCCTTCGCGCGCGCCGACGCGGCGTCCTGCCGCGCGGTGATCTCGGCGAGCTCGGCCTCGCTGCGCGCGAGCCGCACGCCGATCTCGGCGACGGTCTGTTCGAGCTCCGCCGCGCTCGCGCGCCGGCCGAACGCGCCCTGCGCGACTTCGCGCCAGCCGCCGAGCACGCCCGACTCCTCGACAAGATCGCCCTCGGGCGTCGCGCAGCGCAGTCCGGGGCAGCGCGCGGCGAGATCGAGCGCGCTGTCGAGATCGCGCACGAGCCACACGTCGGCGAGCAGCGCATCGGCGATGCGCTCGTAGCCGGCATCGACGCGCACGAAGTCGCGCAGCGAGCCGAGCAACACGTCGGGATCCTGCGCGGCGAGCCAGCGCGCGCGGCCGTCGCGCAGCGCGCGCTCGGCATCGTGCAACGGGCCCGCGGCCGCGCCGTCGAGCGCACCCGCC
>SCVU01000174.1 GCA_004296785.1 Planctomycetota bacterium | reverse complement strand
GCCGAACCGCTGAACAGATCATCGCCGACCTGCAGGCGGAGATCGCCCGCGTGCAAGCGCGAGCGGCGGCGAAGAGCATGAAGCAGAGCCCAACCGCAAAGGCGCTGCTCAACGCCATCCGCTCGATCGACGCGGGTCTCGCTACCGACGAGGAAGGCGTGGGGACCCTCAAGCACGCGCTCGCCGACGCCCGCAAGCCGCTGGCGGCGTACTGCGATTCGAACGGTCTCCGGTTGCCCAAGCCGCGGCTGCCGCGCGGCCGCCGCCCGAACGCCTGATCGACGCTTCTCGGTCCATCCCACGACCCTGTGCTGGCGGCCGCTGGCACGGGGTCGCTTCGTCTCTCCGCCTCAGCGCCCGCCGATCCCGAACGGCGTCCCGCCGCTGACGCGCCGCCAGACGTCGGGGCGCTCGTTGAAGAAGCTCCGCCGCGGGATGCGGATGAAGCGCAGCTCGCGCTGCAGATCGGGGAGTCCCTGGCACGCGAGACCAAGGCTGATCACGCAGTCGTCGTGTAGCCCGCTCGCGGCGCCCGTGCGGACGTTGCCGGCGTCGCTCACGCTGAACTCGAAGCCCTCGAGCTCCTCGACGAGGTCGGGGCACAGCTCGGGTCGCGGCAGCACGAGCTTGCGCTGCTCGAGCAGGATCGAGATGTGGTCGACGAGCGCCTTCTTGGAGCCGGCGGTCAGCGTGTACGCCTCGGCGTGGATGTCGTGGGCGCGCAGCATCTCGTGCACCGGGTCGCCAATCCCCGTCGTGTCCACGAACACGCGCATGCACTTGTAGCGGCTCACCGCGGCCTTCACTCGCGCCACCTGCAGACTCCAATCGAGGCGGTGGAAGCGGTCGAGGAACACGACGTGCCCGTGCTTGTCGATGATCGTGAGCACGGTGTAGTCCTCGACCTTCGCGAGGTCGAGGCCGCCCGTGTAGTAGTTGCCGGCGATGGGTTCCTCGAACTCCCCCGTCGCAGCTTCGCGCACGTAGCGGAACACGCTGCCCGAGCCCTCGAGGAACTGCGCCTCGTACTCCTGCAGAAACGTTCGCTCCGGGAGACGCTCGCGATCGGCCTCGATCAACGCGCGGTCGAGCAGCGGGTTCTGCCAGGAGGGAGCGTTCCAGCTCGCGTAGTGCGCGTCCTTCCCTTGGCCGCGGCGAAACACGTCGTAGTACCAGCCCTTGCCGCGCGGCGTGCTGATCAAGAGTGCCCAGCCCTTGCGATCGACAAGTCGCTGCGTGAGGTAGCTCTGCCAGATCGCCGGCTTCATTCGCGCTGCCTCGTCGACGATCGCGAAATCGAGCCCTTCGCCCAGCAGGCTCACCGGGTTGTCGGCGGACTTCGCACGCATCTCGGTGCGACCGCCGCCGAGGTTCGTGAGCACGAGCCGGCGCTCGTGCCCGGAGAACGTCACCACGCGGTGGCGCAGCCGCTCGAACACCGTGTCGCGCACCATGTCGAACACGCGATCAGCGAGGTCGTAGGTCGGCGCGACGATCCAGCCCTTCACATCGGCACGCGGCTCGAGCGCGGCCGCGATCGCCTCCATCGCCGCGGCCTTCGTCTTGCCCCAGCGCACGCCGCACGCGAGCACGCGCACACGCGCGCGCGATGCGTGGACGCGCGCCTGGCCGGAGTGCGGCTCGTAGCCGAGCACCCCGAACAGCTTCGTCTTGTCGACGGTGAGGCTACGGCGTTTCGCCATCGGCGGGCTCCGGCGCCGTGGCGCCACTCGCCGTCGGTTGCTCTTCTTCCTCGCTGCTCGCCGCAAGGTCGTCGTCGTCCTGCTCGAGCTCCACCCACTGCAGCAGCTTGCGCCCCTCCTCGCGCACGATGTCCATGACGTCGGCTTGCTCCTGCTCGCCGGCGTTCCCGCGCAGCATCCGCTCGAGCTGGATCGCGCGCACCAGTGCCTGCGCCGCCTTCACCGGGTCTTCCATCGCGGCGCTGCGCAGGGTTTCGATCGCGCGCTGCTGCACGACCTTGGCCATCTTCAGGTGGCGGTCGTTCATCTCCTCGAGCGACTCGATGACCTTCTGCTGGCTGCGCTCGCGCGCCTCGCGCTCGGCGCGCTCGAGTCGGCCCTGCCAGTCCTCGCGCTGCGCGAGCTTGGCGATGCCGCGCTTCGAGGCGCCGAAGTGATCCGCGACGGCCTCGTAGGAGCGACCAGGACCGAGGCCGGCGTAGTACTCGAACGCGAGCTCGGGGATGCGCTTGGACACGGCTCAGCCCTCCGCGCGCGCCGCGCGCACGTCGTCGAAGGTCTGCGTGGTGCCGTCGAGCGTGCCTGCTGACCCGTCGCCTGTTGCCAGCGATCGATCGCGCCATCGACGAACGTCGGCGACAGCTCGATCGCGCGACAGCGCCGGCTGAGCTTCTCCGCGGCGATGAGCTGCGAGCCCGAACCCGAGAAGGGTTCGAGCACGATGTCGCCCGGCTTCGTGTGCTGTTCCATCGGGATCTCGAAGACGCGCGTCGGCTTCGAGGTCGGGTGGAACGTCGTGACACGTGCCTTCCCGTCCCAGTCGAGCTCCCACACGGTTTCCAGTGCGCCGTGGCCGTGCTCGGGTCGATGCCCTCGCTTCCAACCGAATGCGCAGGGCTCGTGCTTCCAGCGATAGAAGCAGTGGCCGAACGTCGCGGCGGGCTTCACCCAGACGATCACCTGGTGCAGCAGGAGACCGTGGCGCTCGAACGCGGCCGCGATCGTCGGCTGCTGCACGTGCGCGTGCCACACGTAGATCGGCGCCGAGTCGATGGCGTGCGGCAAGCACGCAGCGAACACGCCATCCATGAACGCGCCGAGGTCCTTGATGTCGACCTCGCGGTAGACGTGCGACCAGTCCTTGCCCGACGCCTTGCCGTTGTGGATCGGGCGGTCGTTGCCCGTGTAGTCGACACAGTAAGGCGGGTCCGTGGAGAACAGCGCCGACTTGTCCCCCTGCATCAGACGCGCGAGATCGTCGGGCTTCGTCGAGTCACCGCAGAGGAGTCGGTGCTTGCCGAGCAACCACAGATCACCGAGGCGCGACGTCGCAACGGCGGGCGGCTCTTGTGGGCCGGGATCGTCGACCGCTGCGCCGTTCGCTGCCTCGAGCTGGGCCAGCAGTTGATCGATCTCGCCGTCGTTGAAGCCCACGCCCTCGAGAGCGTCCTCAGCGCGCAGCTCTTCGAGCAGCTTCGCGAGCGCACCATCGTCCCACGTGCTGAACTCGTGGGTTTTGTTGTCGGCGATCTGGTACGCGGTCGCGTCGAGGTCCGTGCCGTCGAACCAGACCACTGGGACCTCGGTGATGCCGAGCGACTTCGCAGCCTTGAGGCGCGTGTTGCCGGCGATCACCTCGCCATCGCGCTTGGCGACGATCGGCTGTTGGAAGCCGAAGCGGCGCAGGGAGGCCGCGACATGCGGAACGGCTTCCTCGTTGTGCCGCGGGTTAGACGGACTGAGGAAGACGCGGTCGATCGAGACGAGCTCGATCGCGAGACGGGATTCGGCCACGCAACGGACTCCTCCTGCGCGAGGGCAGGATCAGAGAGCCGTGTCGGTCCAACCTGAAAGGGTGGGCTTGCGCCCCTCATGCGGTCACCGACTGACCGGAGTCGCAGCGTAGCAGAATCGATCATCGTGCAACGCGCGAATTGACGATGGACAGCGAACGACAACGATCGCGCGACGCGCTAATGCGAGGAACGCCCGGGGAACTCGCGGGGAACTTCGCGGTGGCGTCGGCTACGGCCGCGCCCGGCTACGCGCGTCGCGGGCGACGGTGCACTTTCGGGGAACTCCAAGTTCCCCGCTGAGCCGGCTAGTTCACCGCTGGAGAACGAATGGACTCGCCGAGGAACTCGGCTGCGAGCGGCGCAATGGCCTCAGCGGCACCGGCAGGGCCAATCTCAGCCTACTTGAGGCGCGCGCTCGCTGGCGGCCAGGATTTCGAAGCCTTTTGGCACCCTTGCGGGGAACTTGGACTCTCGGCTTCCGCAAATGCGAAGTGCCGTGCTAGTACGCAGTTCAATGTGGCGCCGATTGAGAACGGAAGTCGCCCCCCCCCAACGTCGGTAACAGAACACAAGTCAGGCAAGCCTAGCTTGCGTAGCCAGTTGGGCCATCCAAGTCGAGTCACTTTGTGGTCAGTCGAACCTCAGTATCACCTCCGGAGAACACCTGCAGAAGCGCCGCGCATAACTCTTCGCGAAATCGTGGATCAGAATCGGCGACGGCTAAATGGACCATCTTTGATCCAAAGCCATCCAGTGATGCAATCACAGTACCCGAGCTTACTTGTCGCTCTTGTGGCCGAGGATCCAGAACTGTGGCACCAATAAGGCCAACCTTGTATTCTAGTTCGATATGCCAATGCTGAAATATGCCGGCCTGCTCTTGTCTCTTTGCGCCTGTAAACACAGGCAACGTTGTAACGGTGTTGCG
>SCVU01000173.1 GCA_004296785.1 Planctomycetota bacterium | reverse complement strand
GGTCGTCGCGCCGACCGAGGCGGAGCGCGAGCTGTTGAAGCGGAGCCTCGGGCTGCACGAGCTCGCGCTCGAGGACGCCGCGCGCGCCGGCCTGCCGCCGAAGCTCGACGACTACGGCGACCACTTGTTCCTGATCGCGCACTCGTCGCAGCGCGCGGCGCACGGCGGCACGCGCAAGCTCGCGCTGTTCCTGTCGAAGCACTGGCTCGTGACGATCGCGCGCGAGCCGCTGGAGTTGCTGGACGAGCTCCGAGACCGCGTGCGGCGCGAGCCGGCCGTCTACTTCGCGCACCCCGACCAGCTCGCGCACGCGGTGCTCGTGCGGCTGCTCGACGGCTTCGAGGAGCGCGTCGACGAGATCATGGACTGCGTCGAGGAGCTCGAGGACCGCGCGCTCGAGGGCTTCGCGCGCGACGTCACGCACGCGCTGCTCGAGCTGCGCTCGCAGCACGCGAGCCTCTTGCGCACCGTGCGCGGCCAGCGCGACATGGTGTCGCAGCTCGCACGCTCGACGCACCCGGCGCTGTCGAAGCGCGTGCAGCCGTACATGCGTGCGCTCGCCGACCACACGCTGCGCATCTACGAGCTGCTCGACGACGTGCGCGACAACATCGCGGCGACGCGCGACGCCTACCTCGCGACGATCAACAACCGGCTCAGCGAGACGATGCGCGTGCTGACGGTGATCGCGACGATCATGATGCCGCTGACGCTGATCTCCGGCATCTTCGGCATGAACTTCAGCCGCATCCCGGGGCTCGACTCGGCCTGGGGTTTCTGGGCGACGCTCGCCGCGATGCTCGCGATCGCGGTCGCGATGCTCGAGTGGTTCCGCCGGCGCGAGTGGATCTAGCGCGACCCCGGCCGCGCCACGCCTGCCCAACGAACCGCGCGAACCGCGCTAACCGCGCTCGCCCGCGACGCGCACGCCGCGCGCTTCGTAGTGCGCGGTGAGCTTCGAGCGGTGGTCGCCCTGCAGCACGAGCTTCTCGCCGTCCTGCGTGCCGCCGGTGCCGAGCTTCGCGCGCAGCTCCGACAGCTCGGCCGCGCACAGCTCCGCCGGGATCTCCGCCACCGTCGTGACCACGCGGTCGCTCGCGCGCTTCTCGTAGCCCAGCACGACGCGCGCGATGCGCGGCGGCGCGGCGACGGCCGTGCCGGCCCTCGCGGTGTTGACGGAGGTGTCGATCTGCCCGCGGGACGCGAAGAAGGACTTGAACGGCTTGTGATGCATGAAGGGCGAAGAGTGTACGGGCGCGCGTCTGCGTTGGCACGCCGAAAAAGGCACTCCTAGGCCCGTCGCGCCACGCCGGAACCGGCGATCTTCAGCCAGCGCGAGGTGCGATCGAGCAGCACCGTCAGCAGCACCATCGCGAACAGGTACGTGCCCGCCAGCGGCATGCGCGCCTCGACGAAGGCCGTGTGGAACGAGTTGCCGATGCCGCCCAGTCCGAGGATCCCGAGCAGCACGCCGGTGCGCACGTTCGACTCGAGCTGGAAGAACGCGTACGTCGTCCAGTCGCTGCGCGCCGCCGGCAGCGCGCCGTACAGGAACGCGCCGAGGCGGCCGCCGGCGGCGGCGGGCTCGAGCGCGCGGTACGGCACGTCGTCGACGCTCTCGGAGTAGACGCGCGCGAGCACGCCGCACGAGTGCAGCGCGAGCGCGGCCAGCGCCGGCAGTGGTCCGGCGCGCAGCAGCGCGGCGAAGAGCAGCGCCCACGCGGCTTCCGGCACCGCGCGCAGCAACAGCGCGAGCGCGCGCGCCGCACCGAGCAGCAGCGCGCGCGCCGCGCGCCGCGCCGGCGCCACGCGCTCGCCGGTGAAGCGTTCGGGCTCCCACTGCATCGCGGTCGACGCGGGGTACGCGAGCAGCGCGGCGCCGAGCACCGCGAGCAGCGTCCCGAGCCAGCCGAGTGCGAGCGGCAGCGGGATGCCGCGCAGCGCCGAGCCGAGCGCGGCCGCGGACAGATCCGGCCGCAACAGCTGGCCGAAGTGCTCGCCGATGAAGCCCCACTCGATGCGGTCGAGCTCGTCGATCGCGTTCGCGAGCGCGCCGCGCAGCCACAGCCCGGCGAGCAGCGCGCCCGCGGCGATGCCGGCGAGCACGCCGACGCGCCGCGCGCGCGACGCCTCGCGCGACAGCGTGTGCGCGGGCCGCGGGTGATTCGGGTCCTCGCGCAGCTTGAGGCGCAGCCAGTTCGTCGCGAGGTCCGCGCTCGCGGTGACCGCGACGAGGAACAACAGCAGCGTGACCGCGCCGCGGTCGTTGCCGTACGAGAACTCCTCGAGCATCTGGCCGCCGAGCCCGCCGCCGCCGACCGCGCCGATGACCGAGGCGTTGCGCACCGCGCACTCGGCGCGCATCAGCGTGTACGACAGCGAGGCGCGCGCGCACAGCGGCTGCACGAGGTACGCGAGCATCCCGATGCGGCCCGCGCCGGTGGCGAGGCCCGGCGCGAGGCGCCGCTGTGCGAGCGCGTCCCAGTGCTCGCTGTAGATCTTGCCGAGGATGCCGGCGACCGACAGCGCGATCGCGCACACGCCGGTGATGGGTCCGGGGCCGGGCAGCGTCGAGATCAGCACGGCCCACGCGAAGTCGGGCACGCCGCGCAGCGCGTCGAGCAACAGGCGCGCGAGCTCGAGCAGCGCGCGCAGCGCGAGGTGCCGCAGCCGGCGCACGCCGCGCGCGGGCGGCTCGACGCCGAGCACGAGTGCGCGCGTCGCGGGGATCGCGAGCAGGAAACCGCCGAGCGCGCCGAGCAGCGTGCCCCACGCGGCGATCGCGAGCGTGTCGAGCGAGAGGCGCCAGCCGAGCCGCAGCGTCTCCGCCGAGAAGTCCGGCGCGACGGCGGCGCCGCCGAGCCCGCGCAGGCGCTCGAACGCGCGCGCGCGGCCGGCCGCGCCGGCCCACTCGTCGAAGCGCCAGTCGATCGCGAACAGCGCCGCGATCGTCAGCGCGGCGGCGAGCGCGAGCCACGCGCGCCCCGGCCGACGCGTCGCCGCGCGCTCGGCGTCGGCCATCGCTCAGTGCTCCCCGCGCGCGAAGGTCGCCGCGACGAGCTCGCGCTGCGCGACCAGTTCGCGCGGCCGGCCCTGCCACGCGACGCGGCCGTCGCGCAGCGCGATCACGCGGTCGAAGCGCGCGTCGTCGATCAGCTCGAGCGCGTGCAGGCTCGCGACCAGCGTCGCCGCGCGCTCGCGCGCCGTCGCGACGAGCAGGTCGAGCACTTCGTTGCCCAGGCGCACGTCGAGGCTCGCGGTCGGCTCGTCGGCCAGCCACACCGCCGGCTGCTGCACGAGCAGACGCGCGATCGCGACGCGCTGCTGCTGGCCGCCCGACAGCTCGCCCGGCAGCGCCCACAGCCGGTCGGCCAGCTCGACGCGCGCGAGTGCGTCGCGCGCGCGTTCGAGCTCCTGCGGCACGACCAGCGACACGAGCGCGCGCAGCGCCGACCAGTGCCCGAGCCGGCCCATCAGCACGTTGTGCGCGACGCGCAGCCCGGGCACGAGGTTCTCGCTCTGCAGCAGCAGGCCGAGATCGCGCCGCGTCGCGCGCAGCGCGGCGCCGCCGAGCCGGCTCGTGTCGCGCCCCAGCGCGAGCACGCGGCCTGCGTCCGGCCATGCGAGTCCCGCGAGCAACCGCAGCAGCGTCGTCTTGCCCGAGCCCGACGCGCCGATCAGCGCGACGCGCTCGCCGCGCGCGATCTCGAGCGACAGTCCGTCGAGCACCGTGCGCGCGCCGTAGCGCTTGACGACGCCTTCGAGGCGCAGCGCCGGCTCCGCGGGAGCGGAGCCGGCCGCACCGACACTGCGTCGGTTCGCGCGCGGGTCGTCCACGCGCGACCTACTCGACGATGCCGCGCTCGCGCGCCGCCTTCATCACCGCGCGCATGCCGTCCCACAGCTTCGGCTCGGCGTCGACGAACTTCGACGCGCTGAAGACCTTGAGCACCGGCTCGTGCGCCGGGTTCTTCGGGTCGAGCTGGAGGAACGCCGCGCGCAGCTTGGCGATCGTCTCCTTGCCGACGCGGTTGTGCGCGACCCAGCAGTAGTCGACGAAGGACGGGCTGACCGCGATCACCGGCGCGGCGGCCTTGGTGGCGTCGTCGGCCTTCTCCCAGCTCGCGTAGTTCAGCACGCCGACGTCGAACGCGCCGCTCGCGACGGCCTTCAGCGTCGCCGAGTGGCCGCCCTGGAGCTGGTAGCCGGGCTTGCCGTGGAACGCGCTCTCCGGATCGAGGCCGGCCTCGGTCAGGAAGTGGCGCGGCATGAAGTGGCCGGAGGTCGAGAGCTTGTCGCCGAACGTGAAGCTCGACTGCTTGAGCGCCGGCGCGAGCGCCTTCAACTGCTCGAGCGTGCCGTAGTCGAGGCTCTCGAGCTTCTTGAAGCGGCCCGACTCGACCAGCGCCTGGCTGGCGATGAAGTAGCTCTTGAACTTGAGGTCGGTGTCGCGCGCCGCGATGAACGTCACCGCGTTCTTCGTGCGCTCTTCCGACTGCACGGCGGTCACGCCGCCGAGCCACGCGAAGTCGATCTTGTTCGCCGCGAGCGAGGTGACCGCGCCGTTGTAGTCGGGCACGTTGACGAACTCGACGCGCAGGCCGAGCTCCTTCGACAGGTAGGCGCTGACGACCTCGTACTGCTTCGAGAGGTCCTTCTTGTCGGCGTCGGGGATGCCCGAGAAGCGCAGCACCTCGAGCTTGGGCGCCGGATCCTGCGCGAGCGGCTGGGCGTGGAACGGGAACGCGGCGGCGGCGGCCGCGACGAGCGAGAGGAGCACGCGGAGAGCGGACATCGTGGGAACCTGCTGGGAGTGGCGGGAGCGCGCGGCCCGGACGAGGCGGCGGTCCCAGCTCACGAGCGATTCACTTCCGCGCGATGGAGGAGGCACCGACCGGTCCTCGCGCCCGGCTGGCGGAGTTCGCTCCGCCGCCGCGCACGAGGCGCGTTCACCCGTAGGCGAACTGAAGCGGGACCTCGCGAGACATCGCGACGAGTCTGGGCGTCGCGCTCGGGCGTGTCAAACGCGCCCACTCGCGCCGCGCGCACGCTCAGAAGAAGCGCGTGCCGGTCGCGCGGCCGGCGAACGACGCGCTGAGCGTCGCGAGGTCGACGACCACCGGCTGCAGCCACGCCTGCGTGCCGGCGGCGATCGGGTTCGCGACCGGGATCTTCGCCTCGCGCACGCCGTCGGCATCGAACACGCCGAGGTTCGCGAGCTGGAACGCGCCGAGCGGATCGAGGTCGAGCAGTCCGCCGAAGCCCGGCAGCGCAAGCGGCGCCGGCGCGAGCGCGAGCGACGCGTAGACGAGCGCGAGCTCGGTTCCGGGCGTGCCGCGCACCGAGACGCCGATGTACGGCGTGTTGCTGCCGCTCGTCGCGCCGGAGCGGCCGAACGGCCGTGCGTACGGCCAGCGGAACCACGCGTACGCGCGTTCGGGCGTCGCGAACATCCACAGGTTCTGAGTGCTGTCGGCGAAGTACACGAGATGCTCGCGCTGCTGCGGCACCGCGGGGCTCGAGACGATCGCGCCGATGCCCGTCTGCGTCGTCCAATCGCCGCGCTCGGCGCTGAAGCCGTGGTACGTGCCGCTCGCCGGCGAGTACGCGAGGAACCAGTTCATGCCGGCCATGGTGTGCGTCGTGTTGCCCGGCGCGGGCTTCCACTGGCGCGCGTGCGCGTCGAACGAGGTGCAGGCGTAGCCCGCGGCTCCGTCGTCGCGAATCAGCGTCACTTCGTTGTCGGAGCCGGTCGTCGACCACGTGTGCGTCGCGTCGATCGCAGGACCAGCGGTCCACTCGTGCGCGAGCACGCTGTAGGCCTGCGCGAGCGAGCCGTCGCTGCCGGCGCCTTCGAGGTTGAAGCCGAACACGCCGCCGAATCCGGCGAGCGGGGGGGAACTGACCTGCGAGAACGGGATCGGCGGCGCGAACGCGTTCGCACCGGCCGAGTACGCCCACGCGCTCGCCGTCGCCTGACTCGCGCCGCCGAATACGACGCAGCCGCGCCGGCCGAGGCTGATCGTCGGCAGCGAGGTCGGCACCGAGATCGACTGGTACCCGCCGCCGACGAGCGCGCTCGCCGCCCACACGGTCGCCGGCGAGCCGGACAGCGTGCGGAC
>SCVU01000172.1 GCA_004296785.1 Planctomycetota bacterium | reverse complement strand
GCCACCAGCGCGACGTGGCAGCGCGTGCGCGCGAGCTGCGCGCAGGCCAGGCCGACACGACACAGCACCGACGCACGCCCGACCTCGTGGCCGATCTAGTGTCCGGGTTCGAGTGCTTCCTGCGCTTCTGCGTGAGCGTCGACGCGATCTCAATAGACGCGTCGCAGACCCACGCCGAAGCATGTCGTGAAGCGCTGCTCCAGCTCAGTGAGCAGCAGCGCGACCACATCGAGTCGGCGGAGCCGACCACCCACTTCCTTCGGCTGCTGCGTTCGTCGCTCTCATCAGGCGAGGCCCACGTTCAGCCGCTGACGGGGGGCGTTCCCGCGGACGAACTCGCCGTCCACTTGGGATGGCAGGCATCGAATCCGGGATGGGTTCCGAGAGGATCCTCGATCGGTTGGTACGACGACGAAGACCTCTACCTCGAGCCGACCGCAAGCCACAAGGCTGCGCAGCGCATGGTGAGCGACAGCGACCAGCTGTCGATCTCGAGCAAGACGCTCGGCAAGCGACTGCGCGAGCGCGGGCTGCTTGTCTCGTTCGAGGAGGCGAAGTCCCGCAACACCGCGCGAGTCGCCATCAGGGGGGCGCGGCGCTCGGTCTATCACCTAGAGATCTCTCACCTCCTGGAATCGACCCAATCGACCCGATCGCCCCAGCCGGACGACATCGATGGCCGCGACGGACCAGGGCTCGAGCCGGCAAGCGGGCCTGAGTCGGCGCCGATTCCTGGCGCAAACGAGGACGCGGTATGACGGCCGCGGACGTTCTCGCCGAGCTCGGGCGCCTCGGAGTGCGCGTGTGGGCCGACGGCGATCTCATTCGCTTCGCCCCGCGCGTTGATCCCGAGCTTCGCGCTCGCATCGCCGCGTGCAAGCCCGAGCTGCTCGCGCTGCTGCGCCGTCGCCTTCCCATCCAGCCGCCCTGCCCCGGCGACTGGGAGCGATTCGCTGGCGTCGAGTCGACGCGCACGCCGTCGTTCCTCGTCGCGGAGCGCTGCCATCTGTGCCGTGGGACTCGCTTCTGGCGTCGTTGCGATGCGGGCGACGGATCGCCCGGTCCCGTGGTCTGCGCGGTGTGCCACCCGCCGCTCGTCGAGCCGGAACTCCTCGAGTGGGCTGAGCTGCAGACCGGGAGTCTGCGATGACGGCCGCAAGCATCACCTGCCGGGTGCTGCCATCCACCGGCGAGTTCCGTTCGCGCGGCGTCCTCGCGTTCGTAGTTCTGACACTCGACGGCGCGCTCGAGCTGGACGGCATCACCGTCCGCGCTACGCGTACCGGCGAGCCGCGCGTGGTGCTCCCGTACCGCGCGTCGCGCACCGGGACCAAGCACCCGTTCGTGCGCGTGCTCGACGCGCAGCTCAAGGAGCGCATCGTCGCGACCGTGCTCGACGCGTACGCCGCGCTCGAGGGAGGTCGAGCCGCGTGAGCGCACCCCTCGACCACGCCGCGGCGGCGACCGACCCGCACGCGCTCGTTCGCGACCTCCGTGCGCAACTCTCGACCGCGCACCAGGAGATCGCGCGGCTACACGGCGAGCTTGCCGCCACCCGCGCCCTGTCCGCGTCTGCAGCGGTTGCGACCCCGCGCCTGCCACTGCTTCGCGTCCGCGACGTCGCCACGCAGTTGCGCGTCACTCAACGCGCGGTGCGCGACTGGCGCGCCCAAGGACTCCTACCCGCTGCCGTCACGATCGGCGGC
>SCVU01000171.1 GCA_004296785.1 Planctomycetota bacterium | reverse complement strand
CTGTGGGACGGGACGGCGGCGGATCCAGCGGCGGAGTCAGGCCGATTCGCGCGCGATCAGCAGCGAGCCGAACACGAACGCGAGGAAGTCGTCGATCGGCTGCATGCTGCGGTCGATCTGCGTGCGCATCGTCGCGCCTTCCCACAGCATCACGAGCACGCCGGCGAGGCGCTCGGGATCGCGCGAGCGGCTGAGTTCGCCGGCCGCCTGCGCTTCGCGGACGACTTGCGCGAGCAGCGCGCGCCACTGGTCGTAGGCGGCCTTGATCGCGGCCTGCACGGGCTCGCTCAATTGGCCTGTTTCCAAGGCCAATTTGGGGATCAGGCACTGGCGTGCGGCGCCGCGGGCGACGCATTCGTCGCGCATCATCTCGAAGATCGCGCGCAGCCGCTCCAGCGGCGTGCGCTTGCGGTCGGCGATGATCGGGCGCAGCTCGTCGACGAACTCGACGGTCTCCTTCTCGATCAGCGCGACGCCGAACTCCTCCTTGGACTTGAAGTAGTGGTAGAAGGAGCCCTTCGGCACGCGCGCGCGCTCGAGGATCTCGGCCAGGCCGCACGAGGTGAAGCTCTTCTCCGAGATGGCCTCGGCGCCGACTTCGAGCAGGCGCGCGCGGGTACCAGTGTCCTTGATCGGGGGCGACATCGGCGCTGAGAGTAGACCAGTCGTCTAGTGCTGTCAACCGGCAATTTGCCGCCCTTTGGGCCGCCGGAGGCCCGCGCGGCGACCGGGGCCGACCGGGTACGATCTGCCACCCGCGCCAGCCCGCCTCGATCCGCCGCTCGTGCCACCCCGCCAGATGTCCGCCGCCGGCGCCGAGCCGGACCAGGGTTCCCACGCTAGAGACCGCTCGCGCTGGCGCGCGCTGGCGAGCTCGCCGTGGGTCGCGCTTGCGCTCGTGCTCGCGCTCGCGTGCCTCGCGTACGGCCGCACGCTGTCGTACGAGGTCCTCGGGCACGATGCGTGGGCGCTCGTCGACGCGGCGCGCATCGGCTCGTGGCGCGAGCTCGCCGCGCCGTTCCATGAGCCGTTCATGGACGGCCGCTTCGGAGTCGCGTACTTCCGGCCGATCCAGAGCGTGTTCTACGCGCTCGACTACGCGCTGAGCGGCCTCGATCCGCACGGCTACCAGATCAGCGGCCTGCTGGCGTTCCTGGCCTGCTGCACCGCGCTGTACCTGCTCGCGCGCCGTTGCCTCGGCGGGTCCGCCGCGGCGCTGCCCGCGCTCGTCGCGGCGCTCGGTTTCGTGCTCTACGCCGGGCACTGGGAAGTCATCCCGATGCTCGAGCGGCGCCACGAGATGCTCGCGGGCAGCTTCGCCGCGTTCGCGTTGTTCGCGCAGCTCTCGCCCGCGCGGCTCGCGCTCGGTCGCCCGAGCTGGATCGCGGGACTGCTCGCGTTCGGCGCGATGGGATCGAAGGAGGCGGGCGCGATCGTCGCGCCGATCGCGTTCGTCTGCGCCGTCGCGTACTCCGGAGCGGGCGCGGGTCGCGTGCGGCGCGTCGTGATCGCGTGCGTGCCGTTCTTCTGCGCGACGCTGTTGTTCACGGCGCTGCGCGTCAACGCGATCGGCGGCGTCGGCGGCGAGCGCTGGGACCAGCCGCTCACGCTCGCGAACATGCTCGACGTCGTCGAGAAGACGCTGCTGCCGCAGCCCGACTTCCGCGTCT
>SCVU01000170.1 GCA_004296785.1 Planctomycetota bacterium | reverse complement strand
CTCCTGCGCGGCGTCGAGAAGAAGGACCTCGAGCGCGGCATGGTGCTCGCGAAGCCCGGCTCGATCACGCCGCACACGCACTTCGAAGCCGAGGTGTACGTGCTGTCGAAGGAAGAAGGCGGTCGCCACACGCCGTTCTTCAACGGCTACCGCCCGCAGTTCTACTTCCGCACGACCGACGTGACCGGTTCGGCCAAGCTGCTCGGCGGCGCCGAGATGTGCATGCCGGGTGACAACGTCCGCATCGAGGTCGAGCTGATCACGCCCGTCGCGATGGACGAGCAGCTGCGCTTCGCGATCCGCGAAGGCGGCCGCACGGTCGGCGCCGGCGTCGTCACGAAGATCGTCAAGTAGCGCGACCCGACGCGCGGCCGCGTGCCGGCGGGATCGCTGATCCCGTCCGCGCGCGGCCGCGCGACAACCCGCACCACGCAACCGACACCACGCGATGAAGATCAAGGATCGCCACGTCTTCCTGGTCTGCTCCGAGTGCAGCAACCGGAACTACACGACGCACAAGCGTTCGAAGGCCACGTACAAGCTCGAGAAGAAGAAGCACTGCCGCTTCTGCGGCAAGCACACCGCGCACAAGGAAAAGAAGCTCTAGCGTCGCGCGCTCGAGGCTCCGCTCCGCACCCCCGCCATGAAGACGTACAAGGAAGACCAGGGACGCATCGTCCGGCTCGCAGCCTTCTGGCTGTGCGTCTTCCTGCTGCTGTACGGCTGCATCGCGCTCGAGACCTCGCTGTCGACCTTCCTCGGCCTGGGCGAGAAGCTCGGCGACTACTCGGTGCCGCTGGTGGGCTGGCCGGTGACTTGGGCGCTGATCGTGTCGATCACGCTGTTCGTGGGCGGCGCGTTCGCGCTGCACTTCCTGCTGCAGAAGCCGAAGAACGCGGACCTCTTGATCGACACGGAGACCGAGCTGCGCAAGGTGACCTGGCCGACGATGGACGACGTCGTCAACTCGTCGATCGTCGTCGTGCTGTCCGTGCTGTTCCTGCTCGCCTTCCTCTTCGGCGCCGACTACGTGATCGGCCGGATCATGACCAATCTGCTGCTCGGCTGATCCGCCGCATTCGATCCACGCCGTCGCCGTCCCTCCGCAACCTTCCCCGCCCAACCAGGAATCCAGCATGGCCTACGAGTGGTACTTCGTGCGCTGCCAATCGGGTCGCGAGGACTCGATCCGCAAGCAGCTCGAGACTCGCATCAAGGCCGCCGGCCTGCAGGACGTCGTGCCGCAGATCCTCGTGCCGGTCGAGCGCGTGACCGAGCTCAAGGCCGGCAAGAAGAAGGTCTCGAACAAGAAGCTGTACCCGGGCTACCTGATGGTGCAGGCCGACATCGACGAGCCCGAGCTCGAGGAAGCCAAGCGCGGCGCGCCCGCGGCGGCTTCGGCGTCGCAGGAAGCGGCCGGCGCGGCCGGCGGCACTGCGCAGCAGGGCGCGATCGCGCAGCTCGTGCGCATCCGCAAGGCGCGGCTCGTGCTGCGCGAGACGCCGGGCTTCGGCGACTTCCTCGGCGCGCGCGGCGAGCCGACGCCGCTCGAGGCGCAGGAAGTCACGAAGATCCTCGCGCGCATGTCCGACAGCGCGCAGCACCCGCAGGTCGCGATCAGCCTGCGCAAGGGCGACATGGTCAAGATCAAGTCCGGCGCCTTCGACGGCTTCGACGGACAGGTCGACGAGATCAATCCGGACAAGGGCACGGTCAAGGTGATCGTGACGATCTTCGGGCGCCCGACTCCGGTCGAGCTCGAGTACTGGGAAGTCGAAGCGGTCTAGCGCCGCGCGCGCCGAACTTCCGCACTCGCACCCGCACCCGCACACCTCCACGCACAGCACGTCCTCCGCACAGAACTCGAAGCCATGGCCAAGGAAGTCACAGCCAAAGTCAAGTTGCAGTGCCCGGGTGGCCAAGCCACGCCCGCGCCGCCCGTCGGTCCCGCGCTCGGCAGCCACGGCGTGAACATCGCCGCGTTCGTCAAGGAGTTCAACGACCGCACGAAGGACCAGAAGGGTCTGATCATTCCGTGCGAGATCACGATCTACAAGGACCGCAGCTTCACGTTCATCCTGAAGTCGCCGCCCGCGTCGGTGCTGCTGATCAAGGCCGCCGGCGTCGAGAAGGGCGCGGGCCTCGTCGGCACCGACGTCGTCGGCACGGTGACGAAGGCGCAGGTCGCCGAGATCGCGAAGCTCAAGCTCAAGGATCTGAACGCGCGCGATCTCGATGCGGCCTGCCGCATCATCGAAGGCACGGCGCGCGCGGCCGGCATCAAGGTCAAGGACTGATCCGGGCTCACTGAACCATCGGTGGATTCCGCGCCACGCGCGGAGCTGCCCCTCTCCGAACACGAACCACCACGCATCCCATGGTCACTCGCAGCAAGCGCTACCTGAAGGCCGCGGCCAAGGTCGACCACAACAAGGTCTACTCGGCTCGCGAAGCGCTCAGCCTTCTCAAGAGCCTGCCGGCGGCGAAGTTCGACGAGACCGTCGACGTCGCCGTCAAGCTCACCGTCGATCCGAAGAAGTCCGACCAGCTCGTGCGCGGCGCGGTGTCGCTGCCCAAGGGCCTCGGCAAGGCCGTGCGCGTCGTCGTCTTCGCCGAGGGCGAGAAGGCCGAGGCCGCGAAGGCCGCGGGCGCCGACCACATCGGCTCGGGCGAGCTCGCCGACAAGATCATCGGCGGCTGGACCGACTTCGACATCGTGATCGCGAGCCCCGACATGATGAAG
>SCVU01000169.1 GCA_004296785.1 Planctomycetota bacterium | reverse complement strand
GCGGCGGCGACGGCGGGATCGCGGGCGGCCCCGACAGCGGGCCGTGCGCGGTCGCCTGCGCGCTCAGCAACTGCCGCACGACGTGCGCGGCGAGCACGCAGAAGTGCCGCACCGGCTGCATGCTCGGCAGCTACGCGTACTGCAAGTGCAAGGTCAAGCCCGCGTGGTTCGCGTACGGATTCCTGTCCGGCAAGTTCGCGGTGCCCGCGACGCCGTCGACCGCGAGCGCGGCCGCGGTGCTGCTGTACAACTCGTCGACCGGCGTGCTGACCTACGAGCTGCGCGTCAACGGCGCGAGCGCGACCGCCGCGCACCTGCACCAGGGCGGCTTCGGACTGAACGGCGCGCAGCTCGTGACGCTGAGCGGCGGCCCGACCGTGTTCAGCGGCACGACGACGCTGTCGCCGAGCTTCGTGACCGACATGCTCGTCGAAGGGCTGTACCTCGACGTGCACTCGGCCGCGTTTCCGAACGGCGAGCTGCGCGGCCAGGTCCGCATCGACTCCTCGTTCGGCGCGGAGCTCGCGCCGTCGAACGTCGTGCCGCCGGCCGCGAGCAGCGCGAAGGGTTACGCGCGGATGCGCTACGCGCCCAACAAGACCTTCGAGTTCACGGTCGAGGTCAGCGGCACGACGGCGACGCTCGCGCACATCCACGCGGGCGACGTCGGCGTGTCGGGGCCGGTGATCGCGACGCTGCCGCTGATCGCGCCGAACAAGTTCAGCGGCCAGACCGGCGTGCTCACGGATTCGATGCTCGTCGCGATCCTGACCGAGGGTTGCTACGTCGACGTGCACAGCGCGGCGTTCCCGAACGGGGAGCTGCGCGATCAGCTGCTCGTCGGCGGCCTCAACGCGAACGCCGAGGCAGTCAGCGTCGCGAACGGCGGAGTGGTCGACATCGAGCTCGCCGCCAAGGCGTCCGCGGCCGGCAAGCTCTACCTGATCCTCGGCAGCACGAGCGGCACCGCGCCGGGCGTGCCGACCAGCGCGGGCACGCTGCCGCTGCAGCCCGATGCGTACTTCAACTTCACGCTGGGCTCGCCGAACGTCCCGCCGCTCGCGCGCTCGCTCGGCACGCTCGACGGCGGCGGTGCGACGTGGGCGACGCTGACGATCCCCGCGGGCTGGCCGGCGACGCTCGCCGGGCTGCAGGTGCACCACGCGGCCGTCGTGATCGATCTCGCGACGCTCGCGGTCGAGTGGATCTCGGGCTTCGAGCGCGTCGTGCTGATCGCGTAGACTGCCGCGCTCGATGAGCGCGCCCACCTCCCAGTCCGCGGCCGCAGCGGCGCCCGCGCGGTCCTATCCGTCCGTCGAAGCGGCGCCGGACTACCCGAAGCTCGAGGAGCGCGTGCTCGCGCACTGGCGCGAGCGCGATCTGTTCCGCCGCAGCGTCGAGCAGCGGCCGGCCGGCGAGCGCGGCGCGAACGAGTACGTGTTCTACGACGGGCCGCCGTTCGCGAACGGGCTGCCGCACTACGGCCACCTGTTGACCGGCTACGTGAAGGACGCGGTGCCGCGCTACCAGACGCTGCGCGGCCGGCGCGTCGAGCGCCGCTTCGGCTGGGACTGCCACGGCCTGCCCGCGGAGATGGAGGCGGAGAAGCAGCTCGGCATCAGCGGCCGCGCGAAGATCCAGGAGTACGGGATCGAGCGCTTCAACGCGCACTGCAAGAGCTCGGTGATGCGCTACACCGGCGAGTGGCAGCGCTACGTCACGCGCCAGGCGCGCTGGGTCGACTTCGAGCGCGACTACAAGACGATGGACCTCTCCTACATGGAGAGCGTGATGTGGGCGTTCAAACGCCTGCACGACAAGGGCCTCGTCTACGAGGGCTTCCGCGTGATGCCGTACTCGTGGGCGGCCGAGACGCCGGTCTCGAACTTCGAGACGCGCATCGACAACTCGTACCGGCCGCGCCAGGACCCGGCGGTGACGGTGAAGTTCGCGCTCGCGCCGCGCGCGGGCGACGGCGCGCCGCTCGTGCTGCTGGCGTGGACGACGACGCCGTGGACGCTGCCGTCGAACCTCGCGCTCGCGGTCGGGCCGGAGGTCGAGTACGCGATCTTCGAACTCGCGACGGCGAGTGGGGGCGAGCGCTGGGTGCTCGCCGCCGCGGCGGCCGCGCGCTACGAGAAGGAGCTCGCCGGCGCCGCGCGCGTCGGCACGTTGAAGGGCGCCGAGCTCGTCGGTCGCGCGTACACGCCGCTGTTCCCGTACTTCGCCAAGCACCCGAACGCGTTCAAGGTGCTCGCTGGCGACTTCGTGTCGACCGAGGACGGCACCGGCATCGTGCACATGGCGCCGGGCTTCGGCGAGGACGACCAGCGCGTGTGCGCGGCGAACGGCATCGACGTCGTCGTGCCCGTCGACGGCCAGGGCAAGTTCACCGCCGAGGTCCCGGACTGGCAGGGCCAGAACGTGCTCGAGGCGAACAAGCCGATCCTGCAGCACCTGAAGCAGCGCGGCGTCGTCGTGCGGCACGAGACGATCGTGCACAACTACCCGCACTGCTGGCGCACGGATCAGCCGCTGATCTACCGCGCGCTGTCGTCGTGGTACGTCAAGGTCACCGACTTCCGCGAGCGGATGGTCGAGCTCAATCGTTCGATCCGCTGGATCCCCGAGCACGTGCGCGACGGGCAGTTCGGCAAGTGGCTCGAGGGCGCGCGCGACTGGTCGATCAGCCGCAATCGCTTCTGGGGCTCGCCGATCCCGGTGTGGAAGAGCCCGTCGGGCAAGATCAAGGTGTTCGGCTCGATCGCGGAGCTCGAGCAGGCGAGCGGCAAGCAGGTCACCGACCTGCACCGGCCGTTCGTCGACGAGCTCGTGATCCAAGACGGCGGCGAGGAGTACCGGCGCGTCGAGGACGTGCTCGACTGCTGGTTCGAGTCGGGCTCGATGCCGTTCGCGCAGGTGCACTACCCGTTCGAGAACAAGGAGTGGTTCGAGCAGCACTCGCCGGCCGACTTCATCGTCGAGTACGTCGCGCAGACGCGCGGCTGGTTCTACACGCTGATGGTGCTCGGCACGGCGCTGTTCGATCGGCCGCCGTTCCAGACCTGCGTGTGCCACGGCGTCGTGCTCGACGAGAACGGGCAGAAGCTGTCGAAGAAGCTGCGCAACTATCCGGATCCGGAAGAGGTCTTCCGCACGATCGGATCGGATGCGCTGCGCTGGTTCCTCTTGTCGTCGCCGATCGTGCGCGGCGCGGATCTGCAGATCGACAAGGAGGGCAAGGCGATCGGCGAGGTCGTGCGCCTCGTGCTCAACCCGATCTGGAACGCGTACTACTTCTTCACGCTGTACGCGAACGCGGACGGGTTCCGCGGGCGCTTGCGCGCGGACCAGCAGGGCGTGCTCGATCGCTACGTGCTGTGCAAGCTGCGCGCGACGCTCGAGCAGACGACGGTGTCGATGGACGCCTGCGATCTGACCGGGGCGTGCGCGCACATCCGCGGCTTCCTCGACGCGCTGAACAACTGGTGGATCCGCCGCAGCCGCGAGCGGTTCTGGGCCGCCGTGACCGGCGACGCCGCGCGCGATCGCGACAAGCAGGACGCGTACGACACGCTGTACACGTGCCTGCACGTGCTGTGTCGGATGGCCTCGCCGCTGTTGCCGCTGCTCTCGGAAGAGGTGTACCGCGGACTGACGGGCGAGGAGAGCGTGCACCTGACCGATTGGCCCGACGCGTCGACGCTGCCGCAGGACGCGGCGCTCGTGGCGGACATGGATCGCGTGCGCGAAGTCTGTTCGGTCGCACTCGGACTGCGCGACGAGCACAAGAAGCGCGTGCGGCTGCCGCTGCGCGAGATCGTCGTCGCCGGCAAGGACACCGGGCGCCTGGCGCGCTACGCGGAGCTCGTGCAGGACGAGCTCAACGTCAAGCAGGTCGCGGTCGAGCCGCGCTTCGACGAGTTCGCGACGCTGCGCCTGGACGTCAACGCGCGCGTGCTCGGCAAGCGCCGGCCGGCCGACATGAAGAACGTGCTCGCCGCCGCGAAGGCCGGCGAGTTCCGCACGGTCGGTGACGCGATCGAGGTCGCGGGCGTCGCGCTCGAGAAGGAGGAGTACACGCTGAAGCTCGCGGCGCGCACCGGCCTCGACGGCCGCGCGGTGCAGGGGCTTGCGAGCAACGACGCGGTCGTCGTGCTCGACGTGCGCACGACGCCCGAGCTCGAGCGCGAGGGCCTGGCGCGCGACCTCGTGCGCGCGATCCAGCAGGCACGCAAGGACGCCGGCCTGCACGTGTCCGATTCGATCGAGCTGTGGATCGACGCGCCTGCCGACGTGCAGGCCGCGTACGACGCGCACGCGAGCTACGTGAACGAGCAGGTCCTCGCGCGCCGCGTGCATTCCGGCGCCGCGCCGACCGGTGCGAAGACGAGCGCAGCCGAGCTCGAGGGCCGCAAGGTCGCGCTCGGCGTTCAGAAGTCGAGGTAGCGATTCATGACACGCTCGGCGCTCGTCGCGCCGAGAGTGCGCGCGTAGCTTGCGCGCACCATGAGTCACACCGTCTTCGAAGCGTCCTATTCGACCTCCGGCACCTCGCCGGGAATCCCCGCGCGCGGCGCCTCGCGCCCGCGCACCCTGCTCGTCGGCCTCGGCCAAGTCGGCCGCGCCGCGCTGCAAGACGCCGCCAGTGCCGGCCTCGACATCGTCGCGGTCGCCGACACGAGCGGCGTCTTGTATTCGGCGGCCGGCGTCGATGCCGCGCGCGTCGCCGCGCACAAGGCGGCCGGCCGCGCGCTGTCCGACCTCGGCGCGGAAAGGCTGCCGCTCGAGCTCGCGCTCGGCCTGATCCAGCCCGCGCTCGTGCTCATCGCGACGGATTCCGATCCGCGCCGCGCCGCCGCCGCGCGCGCGTTCGCGCGCACCGCGCTCGCCGAGGGCGCGCGCGTCGCGTTCGCCGCCAAGCACGCGTTCGCCGAGCCCGACGCCGTGCTCGGCGCGGCCGTCGCCGGCGGTTCGCTCGGCTGCGACGCGGCGCTCGGCGGAACCGGGCGCGCGCTCGCCTCCGACCTCGCGCGGCTGCGCGCCGAGTGCGTCGAAGTCGAGCTCGTCGCCAACGCGACGTCGACGCTCGTGCTCGATGCGCTCGCGCGCGGTGCGACGCTCGCATCCGCGCTCGAGGCGGCGCGTGCGCAAGGCTTGCTCGAAGGCGATCCGAGCGCCGACCTCGACGGCACCGACGCCGCGCTCAAGCTCGCCGCCGTCGCCGCGCTCGTGTTCGAGCGCACGCTCGAGCTCGGCGCGCCGCGGCGACCGGATCTGCGTGCGCTCGACGCGCGCTCGATCGCGCCGCGCACGCGCCTCGTCGCCCGCGCGAGTCGCGGCGGTTGCGCCGAGCTCGAGCTGCGCGAGCTCGCGCCCGGCGATCCGCTCGCCGCGCGCCCGGGCTCGGTCGTCTACGCGTATCGGCTGCGCGACGGACGCCGCAGCGTGCACGTCGGCCGCGCGCTCGGCGCCGCGAAGACCGCGCGCGCGCTGCTCGCCGACGGCGCGCGCCTGTGCGCCGCCGCGGGAGCGCGCGGGCTCGAGAGCGGAGGTGCGCGGTGAGCGCCGTCGTCGAACTCGGCCCCGCGCAGGGCTGCGTCGCGTACGACGCGCCGGCGGGGGAGCGGATCGCGAGCTACGAACTCGTCGGGCCGAGCGAGGGCCCGGTCGTGCTCGTGCACGGCGGCATCTCGTCGGACGCGCACGTGTGCGCGAGCGCGGCCGATCCGCGGCCCGGCTGGTGGGACGCGCTGGTCGGCGACGGGTGTGCGATCGACACGCGCGAGGTGCGCGTGCTGTCGCTCGACTGGGTCCCCGACGCCGCGTCGCTCGACGAGCAGGTCGCGGCGACCGCGGCGGTG
>SCVU01000168.1 GCA_004296785.1 Planctomycetota bacterium | reverse complement strand
AGAAGGCGCACCCCGACGTGTTCAACGTGCTGCTGCAGATCCTCGACGACGGACGGCTGACGGACGGCAAGGGCAACGTCGTCGACTTCACGCAGACGCTCGTGCTGATGACGAGCAACCTGCGCTCGACGGAGCAACTGCGCGAGTTCTTCCGGCCCGAGTTCTTGAACCGGCTCGACGAAGTGCTCGTGTACAAGAAGCTCGAGCAGGATCAGATCGCGAAGATCGTCGAGGTGCAGCTGAGGCGCGTTGCGAAGCACCTCGCCGAGCAGGAGATCGGCCTCGAGCTCACGACGGTCGCGAAGGACAAGCTCTCGGCCGAGGGCTGGGACGAGGAGTACGGCGCGCGGCCGCTCAAGCGCGCGATCCAGCGCCGCGTGCAGAACCTGCTCGCGGAGGCGATCCTCTCGGGCAAGCTCGGCCGCGGCGACCTCGCCTTCGTCGACTGGCGACTCGGCAACTTCACGCTCGAGACGCGCGCGGGGCAGGCGAAGGCGACGAGCGCCGCGGGGAGTGCGAGCGCGACTGGCGGCGCGAGCGGCGACGCGCGCAAGGCGGCGAAGTCGAAGGGCTGAGCGCGAGTCGCCGCGCGCCGCGACGCTGTTCGACTACGGAGGCCTTACAGAACCGTGCCGCGCGGCCGCGGTTCGACGCGGCTCGCTCCGTCGAATGCCGTTAGGCTGATGCGTCCCGCCGCGGTCGTGACAATCCGACCGTTCCCCTCTCGCCCCTCCGTTCGAGGCATCCTCATGCTGCGCTCCGCACTGCTCTGTTCGTCCCTGTTCCTGCTCCCCGGCCACCAGCTCGCGACGAAGTACACGGCCGAGTCGAAGCTCGCGGTCGACACGCGCTTCGAGATGGTGCTCGAGACGACGGAGTTCACGATGGAGCGCGACGGCGAGCCGGTCGAGGGCCGCAACTTCGGCGGCGGCGGCACGACGATCAAGCGCCACTCGGCGTGGACCGACCACGTGGTCGCGACGGCCGACGGCCAGCCGACGAAGCTGCGTCGCTCGTTCGACGACCTCGAGCAGACGACGTCGACGAAGATGGGCGAGACCGAGCGCGAGGTCGAATCCGACGCGCCGCTGGAAGGCGTGACGCTGGAGCTCAGCATCGGCGAGGACGGGAAGGTCAGCTCCGAAGTCGTCGACGGCACCGCGCCGGGCGACAGCGCACTGCTCGACGGGCACGCGCTCGCGCTGCAACTCGACGCGCTGCTGCCGAGCGAAGCGGTCGAGGACAACGCGAGCTGGGACCTCGACAAGGACGCGATTCGCACGACGCTCGGCGTCGGACTGACGGAGAAGCTGTTCGTGCGCGCGCAGGACGCGGCCGCTGAGGCCGGCGCCGAGCGCGGCGGCGGTGGTCGCGGCGGACGCGGCGGCGGCGGTGCCGGGCGCAGCGCGCGGCTGTTCGAACTCGCCGAGTGGACGGGCAAGGCCGTGCTCAAAGGCGAAGAGGACGTCGACGGCGTCGCGTGCTGGGTCATCGAGCTCGAGATCAAGGGCGACGGCGAACTGCCGGCCGCGCCGATGGGCGGCGGCGGCCGTCGCGGCGGCGGCGCGTTCGCGCTCCCGAGCGAAGCTCGCGCGATCGAGAATCCGTTCGAGATCGAGCTCGAGGGGACGCTGAAGTTCTCGAAGGCGGATCAGCGACCGGTCGCGCTCGCGCTCGAGGGCAAGGCGCGCGTCGAATCGAACATGGAGCGCACGATGCAGGAGTCGACGATGCGCGTGCACACGGTCCAGGAAGGCAAGATCGAGCTCGCGATCAGCATCGCCGCGGCCGCGGAAGCGAAGCCCGCGGCCAAGTAGCGCTCGTCGCGCGCCGCTGCGCGCGAGTTCCGCTCCGCCCGATCCGCTACGCCCCGCTGCGCACGAGCAGCATCGCGTCGCCGTAGCTGTAGAACCGATAGCCCGCGGCGATCGCCTCGCCGTACAGCCGCAGCACGCGCTCGCGACCCGCGAACGCGCTGACGAGCATCAGCAGCGTGCTGCGCGGCAGGTGGAAGTTCGTCAGCAGCGCATCGACGACGCGCAGTTCCTTGCCCGGGTACAGGAACAGCTCGGTCGCGCCCGTCCCCGCGCGCAGCGCCCCTGAGGCGTCGACGCAGCTCTCGAGCACGCGCGCCGACGTCGTGCCGATCGCGACGACGCGGCCGCCGCGCGCGCGCGCGCGCTCGACCGCCGCGACCGTCTCCGCCGGCAGCGTGTAGCGCTCCGAGTGCATCCGGTGCTCGCGCGGATCCTCCGCCTGCACCGGTTGAAAAGTCCCGAGCCCGACGTGCAGCGTCACGTGCGCGAGCCCGACCCCGCGCGCCGCGAGGCGCTCGAGCAACGCCGGCGTGAAGTGCAGCCCGGCCGTCGGCGCGGCGACCGCACCGACCTCGCGCGCATAGACGGTCTGGTAGCGCGCGCGATCGGCGTCGCGCGCTTCCCCGTCGAGCTCGGCCGAGCGCGCGATGTA
>SCVU01000167.1 GCA_004296785.1 Planctomycetota bacterium | reverse complement strand
GGCCTCGGCGCGCTGGCGGGCCGTGGTGTTCGTTGGTTTCGAGTCGGGCACGATCCGCCGGCCGCGCTCCCACGCCGGCAGGCTCCGGCGCGATCGTACCAGCGCGACCGGGACGGAGAGTAGCGGCGGAACTCCTTCTTGCCGCCGCGTTCGGCCGCGGCGCCGTGAGCGATCGTCGGCGCGCGCGCCGGGATCGTTCACGGGTGACGGCACGCGTGCTACGGCACGTCGATCTTCGTCGCGAACGCGTCGGTCGCGCCCTGGTACGGCGGCGTCAGGTAGACCCCGGTCACCGGGAACTTGTCCGAGGCCGTGCTGCCGACGAGGTACGCGTGCGCGCCGCCGGCCTCGGTCGCGACCGCCTGACCACTGTCCTTTCGGCGCGCGCCGAGGAACGTCGACGAGACCAGGCTCGTGCCGTCGGCGGAGAGCACGCTGAAGCCGACGTCACCCTCCGCGTAGTACGTCGTGTCGTACGCGCCCGGCGTGGTCGGGTAGTCCGAGGACTCCGTCTCGCCGACGACGAACGCGAGGCCGCTGCCGTCCGTCGCAACGTCCCACGCGTTGTCGCACGACGCGCCGCCGAGGAACGTCGCGTACACGAGCCCGCCGGACGGCGTGGTGTCGGCCCAATCGATCTTCGCGACCCACATGTCGCCGGTGCCGCAGCCCGTCCCGTTGAACGTGGTGTCGAACGCGCCGCTCGACACGGGGAAGTTCGAGGAGCTCGTGTAGCCCGCCGCGTACAGATAACCCTCGGCGTCCACCGCGATCCCGTGGCCGCTGTCCGGCGCGGAGCCGCACAGGAACGTGCCGTAGACGAGCGACATCGCGGGCGGCGAAGGCTCGAACTCGTAGCTGCCGATCCACGCGTTGTCGCCGGCGAGTCCCGAGCCCTGGATCGGATTCTGCGTCAGCATGTACGTCGAGTTGGTCTCGACGACCACGTGCGCGCGCGCGTCGCCGTCCACCGCGACGTCGAAGACGACCTCGGACTGCGGACCGGCGACGAACGTGCTGTAGCGCAGCGCCGTGAGATCAGGTGTCAGCGAAGTCAGGAAGCCGTCGCTGTCGGGCAGCGTGTGCAGCAGGCCGTCGAGGTTGTAGATCGGCTGCAGCGCGTGCAGCAGCGGGAAGTCCGTGTAGGAGAGCGTCAGCCCGCCGACGTAGACGTTGCCCGACGCGTCGAGGTCGAGCCCGTAGGCCTGATCGTCGCCGCTGCCGCCGAAGTACGTCGCGGCGACCAGGCTCGCGCCGGCCGCGTCGAACGCGGCGATCCACGCGTCGTGGCCGAAGAACGCGCCGCCGTTGTAGCTCGTGTCGAGCACGCCGGAAGTGACGGGGAAGTCGTTCGAGTTCGTGATGCCCGCGACGAACGCCTGCCCGCCGGCGTCGACCTGGATCGCGAGCGCGTAGTCGTCGGCGCTGCCGCCGACGTAGTTCGCGTACG
>SCVU01000166.1 GCA_004296785.1 Planctomycetota bacterium | reverse complement strand
GCTCGACGCCGCGCGCGAGTCCCGCATTCGCGATCACCGCATCGAAGGTCTCGCGGCCGCACGCGGCTTCGACGGCCTTCCAGTCGCAGACGTCGGCGATCAGCACGCGCGAGCCCGGGCACTGCGCCGCGACTTCGGCGAGTCGGTCGGCGCGCCGCGCGAGCAGCGCGACGCGCGCGCCTTGCCGCGCGAGCAGCACCGCCGTGGCGGCTCCGATCCCGGAACTGGCCCCCGTGACGAGGATCGAGCGGTCCTTGAGCGATTGCATGCAGCCTTCGTACTGGGTGCGGGCACGCCGCTCAAGCCGCGGCCCGTTCCGACCGATGGGGTTTCGCATGCGAGCCCACCGCCTGCGACTGCACGAATGGGTGCTGTGCGCGTGCGTGCTCGCGCTGCTCGGCGCCGCGGCGCTGTGTCGGACCGGCTCGCGCCGCTCGGCGCTGCACGCGCAGACCGCCGGGCCGGCGAAGCCGGCCGCGTTCGCCGCGGACGCGGCGTGCGGCGCGGCGGATCGCTAGCCGAGCGCGGCGCGCGGGCTCAGCAGTTCGACACGAGCAGCGCGTCCATCGTCGCCTTCAAGTGGCGGTACATCCGCAGCTCGAACGGCGTCAGCGACCCGTTCAGCAGGTTGGTCGCCTCCCACGGGTCGAGCTGCAGGTCGTAGAACTCCTCTACCGTGCCCTGCTTCATGTACTTGAAGCGCTTCTCGCGGATCGCCTTCTTCGGCTGGAAGAGCGGGTCGTAGAACAGATCCGAGTAGATCCACTTGCGCTGCGGCAGCGCCGTCGGATTCACGAGGTACGGCATCAGGCTCACCGAGTCGATCTTCGTGCCGGGCGGCAGCAGCGGATCGATCTGCACGCCGGCGACCTCGAGCACCGTGCGGAAGAAGTCGACCGTGTTCACGAGCGAGTCGACCACGCGGCCCGGCTCGACGACGAGCGGGCTCTTGATGATCAGCGGCACGCGCAGGCCGCCCTCGTAGAGCGTCGGCTTCGCGTGCGCGGGCACGAACGGCGCGACCGTCGACTCGGCGGGCGTGCCGTTGTCGGCGCTGAACAGGATCGTCGTGTTCTCCAGCGTCTGCGACGGGATGCCGGAGAGCAGTCGGCCGATCTCCGTGTCCATCGAGACGATCGCCGCGTCGTAGTACGGCTTCGCGTCGCCGTGCGGCGTCGGCGGCGGCAGGCTGCAGCCGCACAGCGAGCTCGGCGGCGCTTCGTACGGCGCGTGAGCGGCCCAGAACCAGACCTGCACGTACCACGGGCTCGGGTGCGAGGCGATGAACGCGAGCGCTTCGTCGACCTGATCGGTCGTGATGTACGTCGACGAGTACGCGTTCGCGCCGTTCACGGTCTTCGGCCACTGCGAGTAGTTGTCGCCGCCCTCCATGTTCGTGAGGATGCCCGCGTAGTGGTCGAACCCGGCGAGGTTCGGCGCGGAGGGGCCGCCGACCGTGAAGTTGCCGAGGTGCCACTTGCCGAACGCGGCGTTCGCGTACACGCCCGGCAGTCCGAGGTTCAGCGCCTCGGGGACGATCGTCTCGGCGAGCGAGAGCGCCGGCGTCGTCGTGTCCTGCAGCACGAGATAGCCGATGCCGGTGCGGAACGAGTAGCGGCCCGTGAGGATCGTCGCGCGCGTCGTCGAGCTCG
>SCVU01000165.1 GCA_004296785.1 Planctomycetota bacterium | reverse complement strand
GCCGCCGCGCGCGAGCGGCTCGAACGCGCGCTCGCGCCGTATCTGGAGGATCGAGCATGAGCGGCCGCGAGCACGACGCACGCGAGCGCTTCGAGCGCGCGCTCGAGCGCGCCCGCGCGCGCCACGTCGAGCTGCCGCACGCCGAGCCGGGCGCCGCGACGCCGCCTCCCGCCCCGGACCTCGCCGCGATCCGCGCGCGCATCGATCGGCCCGCGCCGCCCGCGCGCCGCTGGTCGCGCGTCGCGATCGCCGCGGCCGGCGCGCTCGCCGCCGGCGTCGCGATCGCGTTCGCGCTGCGCGCGCTGCGACCGAACGAGCCGCGCGCGCAGCCGATTCCCGCCGGACCGAGCGAACCGATCGCCACCCCGACGCCGCCGCCCGCCGCTTCGATCGCCGAGCCGGTCGCGAACGCGCTGCGCGAAGTCTCCGCGCGTGCGTGGTCCGAGGCCGCCGATCCGCTCGCCGCGCGCGCCGACGCGCTCGACGACGCGCTCGCCGCGCAGCGCGCCGCCGGCTGGCCGATCGCGCGCTGGGTCGAGCGCGCGCTATCCGACGCGGCGCTCGACGCGCCTGCGCGCACGCTCGCGCTCGACTACCTCGCGCTGCGCGGCGACCGCCGGCTCGCCGCGGGCCTGCCGCCCGGCCACCGGCTGCTCGCGGCCGCGCTCGATGCCGCCGCGCTGCGCGCGCTGTTCGCCGACGCGGCCTCGACCGAGCTCGCGCTCGCCGAGCTCGAGCGCGCCGGCTGCGCGCGCTCGACGCAGGCCGTGCGCCGCGTGCTCGAGACGCTGCCGGAGTCGAAGCTCGACGCGACCGCGCGCGACGCGCTGCTCGCGCGGCTCGCGCGCTGCGGCGAGCCGGGCGCGACCGCGCTGCTCGAGCTGTCGCTGTCGAGCTCGGTGCGCCACGACGCGCTGCGCGCCGCGCTGCGCACCGCGCCGGAGGCCGCGCTCGTCGTCGCGCGCCTTGCGCGCTCCCCGCGCGCCGCGGCCGTCGAGCCCGCGCTTCTGCTCGGCTGTGCGAGCGACCTGCGCGTCGACGCCGCCGCCGCGCTCGCCGAGCGCTCGGCCGCCGATCCGCTGCTCGAGCAACCCGCCCTCGCCTGCCTCGCCGCGCTCGCGACGCCCGAGGCGCTCGTCGCTCTGCTGCGCATCGACGCGCACGGCGCCGAGGTCGACGTCGCGCCGTACCTCGTCCGCGCGCTGCGCAGCGATCCCGACCTCGGTCGCCGCGCGCTCGCCGCGGCGGCGCTGCCGCGCGAGCACGTGCGCAATCTGCTCGCGCTGTGCGACCGCGCCGGCGACGGCTCCGCCGCGCCGTGCGCGCTCGCGCTGGCCGCCGACGCGCGCCTCGACGCGAACGAGCGCGTGCGCGCGGTCGAGCTCGCGATCGAGCTCGGAGACGCGACGCTCGCCGCGCCGCTGCGCGCGCTCTACGACGCACCGGCGCAGCCGCCGCGCCTGCGCGCGAGCTGCCTCGTCGGCGCCGCGCGCCTGGCCGGCGCGCCGGCCGCGTTGGCGTGGCTCGATGCGCTGCCGCCGTCGCGCCGCGAGCGCATCGCGAACTGGCTCAACGCCGAGCGCGCGCTCGCGCAGCCGATCACGACCGTCTCGCGCATCGAGCGCGAGCTCGCCGCTCCCCCGACTTCCGTCTCCCTGTAGCTGTGCCGCTGGATTCCGCACCAAGGAACGACCGACCATGCTGAAGCCGATCCTCGTCTCGACGCTCTTCGCGCTGCCGCTGTACACACGCCAACTGACCGCGCAGGCGCCCGCGCCCGTCTGGCGCACGTACGACCTCGCCTCGATCGCGCCGCCGGGCGCCGAACGCTGGCGCATCGAGCACCTGCTGCCGTTCCTCGATCCGGTCGCCGAGACCAACGAGGACTTCTCGTTCGAGCAGTCGTGCAACGACGAGCTCGTGCACTTCCTGGCGACCGCGTTCGCCGCCGAGATCGAGCGGCCGGACTGCCTGCTGCGCGCCGAGGAGGCGGGCGCCGTCGCGCTGCGCGCACCCGAGCACGTGCAGACGGCGTTCGCGCAAGTGCTCGCGCAGCTCGCGCGCCAGTTCCGCAACGAGATCGAGGTCGACGTGCTGTACGCGTGCGTGCCGAGCAGCGAAGCGGCGCTGTTGCCGGACGGCGGCCTGCTCGCGGCGGCCGACCTCGGTGCGCTCGCGAGCCGGCTGCAGGGCGGCGCCGGCCGCGTCGTCGCGCGCACGACGCTGCGCGTGCAGCCGACGTCCGAGGGCAGATCGGAAGAGC
>SCVU01000164.1 GCA_004296785.1 Planctomycetota bacterium | reverse complement strand
CGAGCGGCGGTCGCTACGCCGGCTCGATCGACGACGGCCACTGGTTGCGCTTCGCCGCGTTGGATCTCGAGCGCGTGCTCGCGCTGCGGCTGTGCACGTCGTCCGCCGGCTCCGGCGGCGCGATCGAGCTGCGCCGCGGCGCGGTCGACGGGCCGCTGCTCGCGCGCGTGCCGATCGAGCCGAACGGCGCGTGGGAGGACTGGCGCGTCGTGTCGACGAGCGTCGGCGCGCCGCGCGGCAAGGCCGACCTGTACGTCGTGTTCCGCAACCCCGAGCATCCTTCCGCGCTGTTGAACCTCGATTGGCTCGAGTTCGCGCTGCCCTGAGCGGGGCGAGCGGCGGCCAGTCCAATTCCGCCATGCGGCTCCTTTGACGCTCGGCCCGCACCGCGCCTGCGCGTGCCGCCGGGCCGGCCAAGCTCGATGACCGACTCGCTGCCCCCCGAACCCACGCTCTCCGGCGTTCCGCGCCGGCTCGGCGACTTCGAGCTCCTGCAGGAGGTCGGTCGCGGCGGCATGGGGATCGTGTTCCGGGCGCGGCAGGTCTCGCTCGATCGCGAGGTCGCGCTGAAGGTGCTGAAGGCGGACATCCTGCACGACAGCGGGCGCGCCGAGCGCTTCCGGCGCGAGGCGATCGCGGTCGGCAAGCTCGATCACGCCGGCATCGTGCGCGTGATCAGCGCGGGCGAGGACCGCGGGCTGCAGTTCTTCGCGATGGAGTGGATCGACGGGCACGACCTGTCGGTCGAGCTGCGTCGCTTGCGCGAGGGCAAGCGCGGGCCGGCGGCGACGTCGGCGGATCTGCCGGCGCACACGTCGAGCGGCTACTTCCAGGCGGTCGCGCTGCTCGTGCGCGCGATCGCGGATGCGCTCGCGCACGCGCACGCGCACGGGATCGTGCACCGCGACATCAAGCCGTCGAACATCCTGATCGACCGGCAGGGCGAGGTGAAGCTCGTCGACTTCGGGCTGGCGCGCGATCGCGAGTTCGGCACGATCACGCGGTCGACGGAGATCGCCGGCACGCCGCAGTACATGAGCCCCGAGCAGGCGCGCTCGCTCCTGCACCAGGTGGACGAGCGGACGGACGTCTATTCGCTCGGCGTCGTGCTGTACGAGCTCTTGACGCTGCGCACGCCGTTCCAGGGTCGCACGGCGGCGGAGATCATCGATCGGATCGTGTACGCGGAACCGCCGAGCTTGCGGCGACTCAATCCGCGCGTGCCGCGCGATCTCGAGACGATCTGCCAGCACGCGATGCAGAAGACGCCGGGCGATCGGTACCCGTCGGCCGCGGCGTTCCGCGAGGACCTCGAGCGGTTCCTGTCGCACGAGGCGATCGTCGCGACGGGGCCGTCGATGAAGTCGCGGATCGTGCGGTTCGCGCGGCGGCGGCGGTACTGGTTGATCGGCGTCGCTTGCGTCGTCGTCGCGTCGACCGGCGCAGCGTGGCAGTCGCACCGCGCGACGCGCGCGCGCGCGATCCGCGCGCTCGAACAGCAGATCGACGCACGACTCGCCGGCGGTTCCGTCGACCGCCTTGCGTTCGCCGCGATGCTCGATGTGCGCCACGACTTGCGGGCGCTCGAGTCGTACACGCAGGAGCTCTCGGACGTCCAAGCGGATCGCGTTGCGCTGCTCCGCACGGAATTCGATGCTCTGCGCGAGCGCTGGCTCGCGCAGGTCGACGAGGCGATCGGTCAAATTCGCGGTGCTGCGGCCAGCGACTCGGAGCGCGAGCGCGCGCGCTACGAGCTGATCAAGCTGCTGCAGCGCGGGCTCGCGCTGTTCCCGCAAGAGCCCGGCTTCGATTCGCGCGCCGAGATCGAGATCGCGTTTCCGCGCTTGACGATCCATGCGCTCGGGGTCGATGGGCGCCCGACGCCCGCTTCTGTGCGAATCCGCGAGGTCGACATCGCGACGAGCGCGCTGGGCAGATCAGAGTCGCTCGGCCGCACGCCGCTCGTCGACGCTCCGCTGCTCTCGGGCGTGTACCGCGCGACCGTGGTGTTCGACGAAGGCAGCTTTCGCGAGCTGTCGATCCACCTCAGCGCGGAGGCGGATCACGTGGAGTTCACGGTCCAGCGGCGCGCCAACGAGGCTGATCTCCTCGACGGGATGGTGCTGATTCCCGAGTGTCCACCCGAGCAGCCGTTCGAGTTTCCCGGCCGCCGGGCGCTGGGGCCGTTTCAGCGCAAACGCACTCCCCTGCCCGCCTACTGGATCGACGCGACCGAGGTCTCGAATCGCCAGTACGCGGCCTTCGTCGAAGCGACCGGGCATCGCGTCCCGCGGCTGTGGGAGTCGCTTCCGGATCGCGCCGAGTTTCTCGCCAAGCACGCGGACCTGCCGGTCGGCGGCGTCGCGTGGAGCGACGCCGTCGCGTACGCGAACTGGGCGGGAAAGCGCCTTCCGAGCGTCGCGGAGTGGATGCGCGCCGCGGTCGGCCTCGAGGGGCGCGCAACCCCGTGGGTGGGCGAACCCAGCGGGCCGCCCGTGCCGCTGTTCCCGCCGCCGTCGCCTGCCAGCAGGGCGGAGAGCGTGTTCGAGTCGTACCTGAGTCACGCCGTGCCGGTCACTTCGTTTCCCGATGGACGCTCTCCCGAAGGCGTTTACCATCTGTTCAGCAACGTCCAGGAGTGGACGGAGAGCATCATGGAGTTGGAGGAGGGAGGTCGTTTCGTGCGCGGAACGAGTCACCGCGTCGTGCTCGGCGGGAACTGGTTCATCGCCGAACGCAGCCCGGAGACTCCGGGCGACTCCGTGAACCACAGCCCTTTCACCGACAACGATCGCCGCGGGTTCCAGGGCTTTCGCTGCGCGCGCAGCGAGCAGCCCTGATTCGCGGCCGTACGTACGAGAGAACGTCAACCCGACCTCGGAGGAAACATGCCAATCAATGTCGAAGTCGTGACCGTCGCGCACATCCACGGTGTGGCGTCGGACGTCACGGTGAACAAGAACCTCGACGCCAACGGAAACGTCGACGCCCCGCACCACACCGGGCTCGTGCGCGACCCGCTCGAGCGCTCGTTCGGCTCCGTCTACAACGCTTCGGCGACCGTCGCCACGGGCACGGAAGCCGAATGCCGCGCGCTCGCCCTCGCCACGGTGCACGCGAGCCTCGGCGCCGGCTTTTCGATCGCGGCGAACGCGATGCCGACGAGCGGGCTCCACATCTGGGTGCCGCGCGAGGGCTGGGTGATCATCGACGAGACGGAGGGACTCTCGTTCGCGTTCCAGCTCCAGGTCGACACGCCGTTCGGCCCCGTCGACGTGAAGTCGCTCGCGCAGCTCAACGGCAAGTTGATCTCGACGGACACGCTCGTCGTCGTGCAGTCGTACTGATCGCTCCAGGTTCCATCACCCAACCGCCAAGGACTCACCCGTGAACCTCGCGATCCAACTTCCGAAGTCGCTTGCGCTCCCGCAAGTCAACATCTCTGCAGCCTACGTCGTGCTGCTGCCCGGCCGCGGATCCGCGCGCGCCCGATCGAGCAAGTCGGGCTTCGAACGCGTCCATCCGGACGCGAAGGAGCGCGGAATCGCCCCGAACGTGCTCCGGTACGCCTCCGAGAATGCGCAGGACGGCGTTTCGCTCGGCGAAGGACTGCGCCTCGAGTACACCGTCGACACGGAGCGCGCGTTGCCTGTCTATCTGGTCCTCCGGCTGGTGAACGGCCAGCACTGGCGCTGCGAGATCGATCCGGCGACGCTCGTCGCCGGCGCGCCGGTCGAGCGCGGCATGTCGCTCGCCGGCCTGCTGATCGGGCCGCGGCAGTACCTCGAGGAGTTCGCGACGGAGCTCGACAGGGTCAAGGACCACCGCGCGGCGCGCTCGTTCTTTTTCGATCTCGATCGGCGCACGAACCCACAACTCGTGGAAGCCGCCGCGGCGGCGTTCCCCGGGCTCATGCCCGGCAACACGCTGCTCGGCACGCGGCTCGCCACGAGTTCGCTGATGCAGGCGCTCGGTGCGCAACTCGTCGAGCGCGCGCGGACGAACAGCGGGCTGCGCACCACCGCGACGCACGAACACCTGCGCACGCACGCGACGTTCATCTCGCGGATGTTCTTCACGCTCGCGAACGAGCATTTCCCGGAGCGCAACTCGTACAACCTCGGCCAGTTCGAGGACGCGTTCGAGCGCTTCGCGCTGGGCGAGCTCGCGATCCGCCTGCCGAGCGGGATGACCACGACGCAGCCGTCGAGCGGCTACTTCGTGTTCTTCGCCGAGATCGGGATGTTCTGCATGACAGCGGGCATCGCGACGAACGAGTGGCGGCGCGCGCTCAGCGTGCTCGTGCGCGCGCAGGTCCCGTTCTTCCGCTCCCACACGTCCGATGCAGTCGGGCTGCAGTCGCGCATCGGCGATTACGGTCCGCACTCGTACGTCCCGGCGCAGGCGCAGCAGTTCCGGGCGACCAATCGCCTGGCCACGCTGCGCAGCGAGTATGCGGGCCTCGGCATTGCCGAGCTCGCGCAGAAGTCGAACCTGCTGACGCAGACGTTCCTCTCCGGGATGCTGTGACGCGCCGCGCGACGCGCGGACGAGCCAGGCGCCGCTTCGCTTGACACCCCGCGACGGTCGATGAGACTGGGGGATGCGCCCGTTCGGGCCGTCCCTGCGATGTCCCGCGCGTCCCTCTTCGGCTCCTCGTCGCTCGCGTACGCGGCGCTGCTCGCGCTCGCGAGCGCGTCGCTCACCGACGTCGCGCGCGCGCAGGCCTCGTCGGCCGCGCTCGCGTTCGCCGATTCCGGTCCTGCGCCGACGAGCGCGGTGATCGCAGTCGACGACGACGTCGCCGCGGGCGATCTGAGCGCACCGTGCGACGTCGGCGCCGGCGGCTTCACGCTCGAGCTGTGGATCCGCGGCAGCGGCGCGCAGCACACGGCGCCCGGCGCCGGCGGTTCGGTCGAACTTCCGGGCAGCGCGTGGCCGACCGCGCACGCGCTGCTCGATCGCTCGCTCCCCGGCGTCGGCGGCGCCGCCTTCGGCGTCGGCATCGCCGGCGGCCGCATCCGCTTCTACACCGGCGCCGGCGCGAGCGGCGCGGATGCCGAGCACGTGCTCGAAGGCCGCCAACGCGTGCTCGACGGCGCGTGGCACCACGTCGCGTGCGTGCGCGACGCGTCGAGCGGAATCAAATCGATCTACATCGACGGCGCGCTCGACTTCGCGAGCGCGAGCGGCGCGTCGAGCGCGGATCTCTCGTACCCGAACGCCGGCCTCGGCGGCGCCGCGGGCTCACTCGGCCCCGCGCTCGTCGTCGGCGCGGCGAAGAGCGCGCAGCAGCCCGACTTCGACGGCGCGATCGACGAACTGCGCGCGTGGAGCGTCGCGCGCACCAGCGGTCAGATCCTCGCGAGCTACGAGCGCGCGCTGCCCGTCGCGAACGCCGGTCTCGTCGGCGCGTGGCGCTGCGAGGAAGGCGCGGGCGCGTTCGCGGCCGACACGAGCGGCGCGGGCTCGCCGAGCGCATTGTTCGGCGCGAGCGCGCCGGCGTGGCTGCTCGCCGCGCAGGATCCCGCCAACGTCGCGCTCGTGTCGCCCGGCGCGCTGCCGCCTGGCTTCGCGCAGTCGGTCGCGCTCGACGCGCTCGTCGAGCCGACGGCGTTTCGCTTCCTGCCCGACGGCCGCGCGCTGATCGCCGAGCGCTCGGGCCGCGTGCGCCTGTACGCCGCGGGCGCGCTCGTCGCGCAGCCGGTGCTCGAGCTGCCCGCCGAGACTTCCTCGGCCGAGCGCGGCCTCGCGACGCTCGTGCTCGATCCCGACTTCGCGGCCAACGGCTGGTTCTACTGCTACTGGACGACGCACGCGCCGCGAAACCGCGTGTCGCGCTTCACGCTCGTCGGCGCGAGCGCGGCGCTGGCGAGCGAATTCGTCGTGTGGGAGTGCCCGACGCCCGCGCTGTTCTTCCACCACGGCGGCGGGCTCGCGATCGACGCGAGCGGGCACCTGTACATCGCGACCGGCGAGCACTTCCTGAGCTCGCTCGCGCAGGACTTGAGCGTGCAGATCGGCAAGTTGCTGCGCGTGAACACCGACGGCTCGATTCCGGCGGACAATCCGCTCGCCGCGCAGGGGCCGCCGCAGGACGCGCTGTGGGGCGCGGGTCTGCGCAACCCGTTCCGCATGCACTACGACGCGCCGTCGGGCGCGCTGTGGCTCGGGGACGTCGGCGGCAACGGCGCGAGCGCGTGGGAAGAACTCGCGCTCGTCGGCGCGCCGGCCGACTACGGCTGGCCGTGGCAGGAGGGCGAGACGTGCTGGCTCGGACCCGGCGCGTGCACGTCGCTCGCATTCCCCGCGCTCGCGTACCGCCACGACGAGGACCTCGACGCGAACGCGACGCCCGGCGGCGCGATCGTGTGCGGACCGCTCGTGCGCTCGAGCGCGTTCCCGCTCGCGTATCGCAATCAGCTCTACTGCGGCGACTTCGCGCGCGGCGAGATCCGCCGCGTGCTGCTCGACGGCAGCGGCGCGCCGACGACGAGCGCGATCTTCCTGCGCGCGCCGCACGCCGGCACCGTCGTCGATCTCGACGTCGGGCCCGACGGCGCGCTGTGGTACCTCGTGTACGGCGTGCCGGTCGGCGGTCCGCCCGAACCCGCGCAACTGCGCCGCATCGCATACGTCGGCGTCGCGGCGGCGCCGCCGCTGGCGGTCGCGAGCGCGCAGCCCGCGAGCGGAATGCCGCCGCTCGCCGTGCAGTTCTCGAGCCAGGGCAGCCTCGACCCGCAGCCCGGGCCGGCCGCTCTCTCGTTCGCGTGGGAGTTCGGCGACGGCGCGGTGTCGAGCGCGGCCGATCCGCTGCACGTGTACGCGTCGGCGGGGCTGTACACCGCGCGACTCACGGTCAGCGACGGCGCGGCTTCGACCACGAGCGCGCCGCTTTCGATCCAGGTCGGCGCGCCGCCGCAGGTGCAGGTGCTGGCGCCGGCGCCGCTCTCGCCGTACGTCGCGGGACAGCTGATCGACTGCGCCGCGCAGGCGCAGGACATCGAGGACGGCGCGCTCGCGCCGAGCGCGTTCGAGTGGCGCGTGCTGCTGCAGCACGACGTGCACGCGCACCCGTTCCTCGGTCCGGTCGCGGGCACGACGACGCTGCAGTTCCAGATCCCGAAGACCGGTCACTCGCCGGCGCACACGCACTACGTCGTGCAGCTCACCGTCACCGACTCGGACGGGCTCGCGACCGTCGTCGAAGTGCCGCTCGAACCGATCGAGTCGCTGCTCGCGATCGACACCGCGCCGAGCGGCGTGCCGGTGTTCGTCGACGGCGAGGCGTTCCCGACGCCGCTCGTGCTCGAGTCGCTGCAGGGTTTCGAGCACCAGCTCTCCGCGCTGCCGAGCTGGAGCGGTTTCGGCGCGCCGCTCGCGTTCGCGTGCTGGTCCGACGGCGGCGCGGCGAACCACGTGTTCACGGCGCCGGTCGGCGGGGCCAGCGCGACGGCCGCGTACGCGGCGCCGGGCCAGTCGTGCGCGAGCGCCGACTGCGGATACGCGAGCTACGGTTCCGCGCTCGGAGCGCAGGCGCTCGCGCTCCTCGGCATCGGCGCGCCGCAGCCGGCGGCCGCGATCGAACTGCGCGTCGTCGGTCTCGGCAGCGGAGCGATCGCGTGGCTCGGCATCTCGGCGCAACCCGCCGCGTGGCCGCTGTTCGGCGGCGTGCTGCTCGTCGATCCGGGCATGCTCGTCTACTCGACCGCGCTCGCGGCGAGCAGCGGCTCCGCGAGCTGGCACTACACGCTGCCCGCGGCACTCGCGCCGGGCGCCGAGGCGTTCGTGCAGTCGGCGGCGCTCGATCCGTCCGTCAGCGGCGGCGTCGCGTTCTCCGCCGGCCTGCGCGTCGAGATCTGTCCGTGAGCCAACACCGCGGCGCGCGGCGCGTGTAAGGAATCCGTGGAGCCGTTATCGTGTCGGCACTCGCCGGCGCCTCGGCGATTCCAAGCGCCCTTTCTCCTTCCATCCATCGTTCGCGTTTCCTCATGAAGTCCTCGCTGCGCCTTCTCGCCATCGCCTCGCTGTTCGTCGCCATTCCGCTCGCGCTGAGCGCCGTCCAATCGCCGGGTGGGCCGGGCGGCGGCCAGAAGGGCACGCCTCCGGCCGGTCAGGGCGGCGGCAAGGACGGCGGCGGCCCCGCGCAGGGTCCCGGCCAGGGCCGCGGCCCCGGCGGTCGCGAGCCGGTCGGCCTCGAGGGCTCGATGAAGGTGATGAACGGCGGGCTCAAGCGCCTGCAGGGCGCGATCGGCGGCGGCGATTTCGCGCAGGTCGCGCAGATCGCGGTCGACATGCAGCGCGCGGCCGGGGTCGCGAAGGTCGAGACGCCCTGGCCCGCCGAGAAGATGACCGACGCGGCGCAGAAGGCCGAGTTCGTCAAGGGCTTTCGGATCTCGATGATCGAGCTCGAGCGCAGCCTGCTCGACCTCGAAGTCGCCGCGCTCGAGGGCAAGGCCGACGAGATCAAGAAGATCGTCGACGAGAAGCTGAAGCCGATGCGCAACGCCGGCCACGACAAGTACAACCCCGAGAAGTAGGCGTGCGCGGCGCTCGCGCGCCGATCTGCCGTCGGATCGGGCTGATTTGATCCGCGTGCTGGACCCAGCTGCTTCGAATCTGGAATCCGAGCGCGCAAAACGGCCTCCAGCGCACGCCGGAGCGCGGGCACACCCGTTGCCTTGGGTCGAGCGGTGAGTCCGCGCCCGAGCCCAGCAACGTCCGCCTCCACCGCGAAGACCGAGCGCGTTGGCAGTATCGGTGGACCGGCGAGACAAGTGTGGCCCATGGCCCACTACTCCCATGGGCTCGGGCCTTTTCACCGCCGCGCGGCGCTGGCGGGCCTGCGCTGGCTCGCGGTGATCCGGCTCGCGCAGAGCTTCTCCACCGCGCCGCTCGAGCACCGCGTGCCCGCGGAACGAAACGACGAGCGGAGTGCGCCGTGCGCATCGCCTGTGTCGACCAGCCCTGCCTGAGCCCGGGCGAGTCGGGCCGCGCGAACGCGCGCCCGGATCCGGAGCCGGCGGCGCCGGTGCAACTCGCCGCGTTGCGCGGCGCGCTGCGCGATCTCGGCTGCGAAGTCGTGATGATCGAGGCGCCGCGCGACGATCGACTGCGCGAGCAGCTCGAATGCGTGCAGCAGGAGCGGCCGATCGACCTCGTGTACGAGCGCTACGCGAAGGGGGCCGACGCCGGCAGCC
>SCVU01000163.1 GCA_004296785.1 Planctomycetota bacterium | reverse complement strand
CGTACTACTTCTTCCTCGGGCTGAATCGACTGTCGGACTTCGCGCTGTACTTCGATCCGGCCGGCACCGGCATCCTCGGCGGCACCGTCGTGCTGCTGTTCTGGATGGTCGCCGCGTTCGCCGTGCTCGTCGCGCTGCTCGTGCTCGCGCCGCTCGTGCTGCGCCGCATCGGCGCGGGCCAGCGCCGCCACGCGTGGCCGGTCGTGCTGTACTTCACCGGCCTCGGGCTCGGCTACATCGCGGTGCAGATCTCGTTCGTGCAGCGCTTCGTGCTGTTCCTCGGGCACCCGGTCTACGCGATCTCGGTCGTGCTGCTCGCATTCCTGCTCTCGAGCGGACTCGGCTCGATGAGCTCGAAGCAGCTCGTGCGCGCCGGGCGCCTGTCCGTCACGAGCGCCGTGCTGCTGCTCGCCGCGCTGCTCGTCGCGTACAACTTCGTGATCCCCGCGGTGTTCCACTCGGACCTGATCGCGCTCGCGGTGCCGCTGAAGATCGCGATCTCGATCGCGTTCATCTTCCCGCTCGCGTTCGTGATGGGTCTGTTGTTCCCGCAGGGGATCGGACTCGTCGACCGCCTCGCGCCGGAGCTCGTGCCGTGGGCGTGGGCGGCGAACACCGCGTCGTCGGTGCTCGGCGCGATCCTCGCGCTCGTGCTCGCGATCCACTTCGGGTTCACGGCGACCGCGCTGGTCGGCGCGGGCGTCTACCTCGTGCTGTGCGTGCCCGCGTACCGGCGCCTTGCGGCGGCCGCGAACGCCTGAGCGCGCGCGGCGCCGCTATCCTCGTCGTTCGATGAGCGCCCCCGTGCAAAACGCCGCCGCGCCGTACGACGCCGTGCTGTTCGACCTCGACGGCACGCTCGTCGCGACCGACCGCTTCTGGGTCGAGGCGGCGCGCGCCGGCGCGCAGCGCGCGTTCGCCGAGCTCGGGCTCGAGCGCGAGGCGCCGACCGGCGCGCAGTGGATGTCGCTGGTCGGCTATCCGCTCGCCGACGGCATGCGCCGGCTGTTCCCCGATCTCGCCAACGACCAGCTCGAGCGCGTGCTCGCGTGCTGCGTCGAGGAAGAGGAGGCCGCGCTGCGCGCCGGCGGCGCCGCGCTCCTGCCCGGCGTCGCGGAGACGCTCGACGCGCTGCGCAGCGCGGGCGTGCGTCTGGGCATCGCGAGCAACTGCTCGCGCGGCTACCTCGACCAGATGATGCACGGGCTCGAGCTCGCGCTGTGGGTCGACGAGGCGCGCTGCCTCGCGAGCCCCGGCGTGCGCACGAAGGCCGACATGATCCGCGACCTGCTCGCGACGTTCGGCACGCGCTCGGCCGTGTTCGTCGGCGATCGGCGCGGCGACGGCGAGGCGGCGCACGAGAACGCGATCCCGCGCATCCACTACGCCGGCGCGTTCGCGGATCCGTCCGACGAGGAGTTCTCCGATGCGCGGATCGCGCAGATGGGGGAGCTCGTGCCGCTGCTCGCCGCGCGCGGCGACGGCATCGCGCGCGCGCTCGCGCGACTGGGCGCGGATCGACCGAGCGGCGCGCGCGCGTTCGGCGTCAGCGGGCCGGTCGCGAGCGGCAAGAGCCTGTGGGCGCGCGATGCGGCGCGCTGGCTCGCGGCGCACGGACGGCGCGCGCGCGTGATCGAGCTCGACGACTACCTGCTCGCGCCGGAGAAGGCGCAGACGCGCGTCGCGGATCCGCTCGGCATGAGCTACGACCTCGCCGCCGTCGCCGATCTGCTGGCGCGGCACGCGCGCGGCGAGCGCGTCGACGAGCTGCGCGACGCGGAGGCGCTGCGGCAGCGGCTCGAGGGCGAGCGACGGCGCGGGCTCGAGCCGAACGAAGTGTTGATCCTCGCCGGGCCGTACCTGCTCGATCCGCGCTTGCGCGCGGCGCTGCCGGCGCTCGTGTACCTCGCGGCGGACGACGAGACGTGCCTGAAGCGGCTCGCGGCGCGCGACGTGCCGCTGCGCGGGCCGGAGGTGCTGATCCAGGCGCGGCGAGTGCATCTGCCGCTGCAGCGACAGATGGAGGAGAAGGCGGATTGGACGGGGGTCGTGAAGCTCGCGGGGGCGGACGTGCTCGGCGGCGGCGCCGGCGCGGTCGCGTGACGCACGCCGTGTGGTTCCGGATCGCGAACGCTCCTGCCTCGCGATCGGCAGGGACCAAGACCGCTGCGCTTGCGCCGGACCCGCTACAGCGGGTAGACTCCGAGGTTCGCGTGCGGCTTCCCGGCCGCGCGTGACCTTTCCGGAACTCCTGCCGAGCACCCGCCCTCCATGTCGGAACTTACGCTTCCCCAGCGCCTCCAGAAGTCCGTCGCTGGGTCGTTCCACAAGACCGCGCTGCTGCAGAAGCGCGTGCGCGAGCTCGTCCGCGGCGCCGCGCCGCTCGTCGAGACGCGCGAACAGAATCCGATCCGCATCGCGTTTCAGGAGATGGAGCGCGGTCTGATCGAGCTGATCCCCGAGGAAGAGAAGCCGCAGATGTAGGGTGGCGCGCCTCGCGCGCGCTACTCTTGCCCGCCGCATGGGCCCGCGCACCCGGAACTGGCTCGTCGCGGGGCTGGGGCTCGTCGTGAGCGGCGTCGTCGCGAGCGCGCTCGCGGGCTCGTGCAGCCGCGAGGAGACGCTGCCGGCGCGCAACGTCGTGCTGATCGTGATCGACACGCTGCGCGCGGATCAGACCTCGATCCACGGCTACGCGCGCGACACGACGCCGTTCATGGCGGCGTGGGCGGGCAGCGACGGCCAGGTCTTCGAGTGGGCGCGCTCGACCGCGCCGTGGACGAAGCCGAGCGTCGCGTCGATGCTGACCGGGCTCGCGCCGCAGGAGCACCAGCTGACGCTGCACATGCAGACGCTGCCGAAGTCCGCGCCGAGCCTGGCCGAGGCGTTCCGCGCCAGCGGCTTTGCGACCGCGGCGGTGCAGAGCAATCTGCTGCTCGCGCACGAGTTCGGCTACGACCGCGGTTTCGATCGCTACGTCGACGGCGTCGACACGACGCTCGCGACGCACGATCGCTCGACGGGGCCCGCGGTCAACGCGGCCGCGCTCGAGTGGCTCGACGGCGCGGGCGAGCACGGCCGCGACAGGTCGAAGCCGTTCTTCCTGTACGTGCACCACTACGAGCCGCACCACAACTACCTGCGCGACGGCTCGCAGTGGCTGACCGGGTACAGCGGGCCGCTCAAGGGCACGGAGACGATGGACCAGCTCTACCCGTTCGCCGCGCAGATGACGGCGGCGGACGTCGAGTTCCTGCGCGCGCGCTACGACGCGGAGATCCGCTACCAGGACGATCTGATCCGCGAGCTCGTCGACGGTCTGCGCGAGCGCGGGCTGCTCGGGAACACCGCGATCGCGATCACCTCCGATCACGGCGAGGAGTTCAAGGAGCACGGCGATCTGTCGCATCAGTACAAGACGTACGACGAGCTGATGCACGTGCCGCTCGTCGTCGTGCGCCCCGCCGATCTGCGCAAGGGCGCGCGCATCGCGAATCCGGTCAGCCTCGTCGATCTCGGGCGCACGCTGCTCGACGTCGCCGGGCAGTACCAGCAGCCGTTCCCCGGGCAGTCGATGATCGGATTGCTCGAGGGCGTCGAGGAGTCGCCGCGCGCGATCGTCGGGCACGCGAGCACGCTGCCGCCGGGCACGAGCGATCTCGTCGAGCGCGAGATGTACGTCGAAGGGCAGTGGAAGCTCGTGCGCAACCTGCGGCCGGGCACGAAGGAGCTCTACGACCTCGCGCTGGATCCGCGCGAGCAGCGCGACCTGTCCGCGGCGTTCCCGGACGACGTCGGTCGGCTCGAGCGCGCGTTCTTCACGTGGAAGCAGGGCAGCGAGAAGCGCCGGCTCGCCGGGCTGCCGGAGAACGTGCGCGACACGCCGGAGCTGCGCGAGCGGATGGCGAACCTCGGCTATCTCGGAGGCACGCCGCCGCCGCCTCGCTCCGAGTCGCAACCCGAGTCCAGATCGGAAGAGC
>SCVU01000162.1 GCA_004296785.1 Planctomycetota bacterium | reverse complement strand
CATCACCTCGCCCGGATGCAGTTGCAGCTCGCGCAGCGCGGCGAGGTACAGCTTCGGGTTCGGCTTGCTGATCCCGATCTGGTCGGAGATGAACACCGCGCGCGGGTCGAGGTAGGGGACGAGGCCGAGGCGCACGATCTTCTCGGCCTGCTTGACGGTCAGCCCGTGCGTGATGATGCCGACGCGCACGCGCGCGGCCTGCAGCGCACGCAGCAGCGGCACGACGTCGGGGAACGGCGCGAGCTCGCGGAACTTCGTGTCGTGGTAGGCCGCGACGCCGGCCGCGACGATCAGCGCCGGGTTCGCGCGCAGCGTGCACTGGCTGCGCAGCCGCTGCAGCAGCTTGTCGTAGTGATGCTCGTAGTTCGACGAGAACTCGGCGATGACCTCCTCGAGCTCCTTCAGCACGACCGACTCGGGCAGGTCGAGGCCGGCGGCGACCATCGCGCGCACCGCGTTCGCGCGCGCGCGCCGCGCGAACTCCGACGTGGAGAAGAGCGTGTCGTCGATGTCGAAGAGGATCGCGCGCAGGGCGGTCATGGCCGTCTCACGTTAGCACTCGACGAGCTGTCGGAAACACAGCGGGCCGCCGCGGAGTCTCCGCGGCGGCCCGCCGTGCATCGGAGCGGTCGTGCGACTACTCGACCGTGTCCTTCACGTCCGTGATCCACGCGCGCAGCATGATCATCAGGCCGCTCTTCTCGTCGTTGTAGCCTTCCTTCTTGAAGAAGAAGCCGACGAGGGGGATGTTCGCGAGCCACGGCACTTCCGCGCGGCGCTCGATGTTGCGCACGCGCGACAGGCCGCCGAGCAGGATCGAGCCGCCGTCCGGCACGACCGCGGTCGTGAACACGCTCTTCACCTCGAGCTCGGGCAGCTGCAGCTGCACCGGCGTCGTCGAGCCGCCGAGCGCGGTCGAGAACGCCTGCAGGTTGACGATCTTCGCGACCGTCGGCTGGATCTCGAGCGTCAGGTACTTGCGGTCGTGGTGGATCGTCGGCCGCACGTCGAGCACGATGCCCTCGGACAGCACGTTGATCTGCGGGTCGGCCACGGCCTGCGCGGTCGCGACTTCGACGTCGAAGTCCTGCACGTACGCGCGCTGGTTGATGACGGTCACGTACGCGCGCTGCGTGTTGTGCACCGACACCACCTGCTCGTTGACGATCTCGACGTTCGAGCTCTTCTCGACCGCGCGCAGGATCGTCGAGATCTGCAGGTCGTTCAGGAACGTCCACTGGGCCGTGATGCCGCCGATGTTCGACAGCGCCTTGCCGAGCGCCGCGTCGAAGATGTTCTCGGTGTGGCCCTTGAAGTCGCCGTCCTCGCCGTCGCCGTAGAAGAAGCCGGCCGAGGGCGCGCCCGCGGCGTTCGAGTTGTTCGTGCCCGAGCCGCCGTTGTCGAGGCCGTTCGAAGCCTGGTCCTCGAGGCCGTTCGTCACGTCGTCGAGGTCGGTGAACGGGTCGCCCGGGTTGTCGAGACCGCGGAAGTCGACGCCGATCTCCTGCAGCCAGTTCTCCTCGACCGTCAGGAACTTCGACTCGATGGTGACCATCGAGTTCGTGAAGCGCCGCAGGTCCTCGAGGAACATGCGCACGCGGCGCTGTACGTCGGGGCGGTGGCGGACGACCATGTTGCCCATCTGCACCTCGAGCGAGACGCCTTCGCCTTCCCAGGTGCCGACCGCGACATTGTCCTTGACGAGCTGCGCGAGCTCGTCGGGCTCGATGATCGTGCGCTTCTCGCCGACCGCGGCGAACGGGCCGCCGCCGTCCTCGTCGGTGTTCTCGTCGAGCAGGCGGATGCGGTTGATGCGCGGACCCATGAAGTCCGTCAGGCCGAAGATCAGGTCCTGCACGGCGTGGCTGCGCAGCTCGAGCTCGCCCATCGCCTTGTCCTTCGTCGTGACGAGGATGGCGTCGTGCTTGATCGTCCAGGTGACGGTCTCACCCGCCTGTTCGCAGATCAGGTTGAGCGCCTTGTCGACCGACAGCGGGCTCGTCAGGTTGAACTCGAACGTCACGCCCGCGTCGGAGGCCGCCGAGGCCGCGGCCGGATCGACGACCAGCGGCTGGTTCGTCAGCGTGCGCAGCGTCGCGATGACCGTGTTGAGGTTGCCTTCGCCGCTGATGCGCAGGCCGGGGATCTTCTGCTCGCGCAGGCCCTTCAGCAGCGCGGCGTCCTGGCCGTCGCCCGAGTCGTTCTCGGCGTAGCCGGTGCGCTTGCCGCGCAGGTCGGTGATGCGCTGCCAGTGCTCCTCGTCGGGCGGCGTGATGATGTCGGTGTACGTGACGCGCAGCTCTTCCATCTCCTCGCGCCAGGTCTGGAACAGCTCCTTCTTCTGGCGCAGGTAGGTCGCGTTCGCGCGCTGGCGACCGGCGCGGAACGCCGTGTCGCGCACGTCGGCCGCCTTCTCGTTGCTCGGGTCCTCGGCCAGCGCCTCGTCGGCGAACTTCATCGCGCCGTCGTAGTCGCCCGATTCGAAGGCCTCGATCGCCTGCGCGACCATCTCGTCGACCATCGCGGCGTTGCGCGCGGCCTCGGCCTGTTCGGCCGCCTTGAGCTGCTCGTAGGCCTTCTGCTGCGACTTGGCCAGCGCGGCCTGACCCGCCGATTCGCGCTCGCGGCGCGCCTGCTCAAGCAGGCTCTCGGCCTGCTTGTCGAGGCCCTTCCAGTCGAGCGAGTACTGCGCCCAGCGCACGCGGTCGAGCGCCAGCGACAGTTCGGTGATCGCCGCGTCGTGGTCGCCGCGCGCGATCATCAGGCGGCCCTTCTTGACGCTCTCCTCGGTGTCGAGGCGCAGTTGCTGCACGCGCAGTTCGTGGGCGCGCGCGAGCTCCTGCTGGATCGTCGCGATCTCGGTCGAGCTCTTGCCCATCAGCGAGCGGATCTCGGCGAGCTTCGCCTTGGCCTTCGGGCTGTCCGCGTCGACCTCGAGCGCGCCGAGCGCTTCGCCCTCGGCCTCGCTGAGCATCAGCTTGGCGAGGAACGCGTCGGCGTTCGCGAGGTGCTGGTCGACGAGCAGGCGCTTCTTCTGCTCGCGCAGCGAGAGCTTCGCCCACTCCTCGTTCAGTGCCTGGTCTTGCGCGACGGGGGCTGCGGTCGGTTCGGCGCCTTCGGCGAGGGCGGCCTGGCCGTGCAAGGCGTCGGCGGTGGGGAGGGCGGGCGCGTCGTGCTTGCCAGCGGAAGGCGCCGTGCAGGCGCCGGTGGCAGCGATCGAGAGGGACAGCGCGATGCCGACGTTTTTCATCGGGAAGCTACTCGCACAGAGGGGGGGCAGAGGACCAGACGGGGGCAGGCTCTCTATCCGCAGCCGTGCGCTCGTCTACAGAGCGCACGTCGCGGGAGCCAGTGTCCGGCGGCCTGAGTGGAATGGGTGAGACGGGGACCGATGCTCCGCGCTCTTGGATGAAGGAGCGCGTTCCCCACCGGATCGACTGCGCGAGCCGCGCCGGGCGGGAATGAGGGCTGGGAACGATACCAGCGTGCCGGTTGGAGGTCAAAGGCCGGA
>SCVU01000161.1 GCA_004296785.1 Planctomycetota bacterium | reverse complement strand
CTTGTTTTCAGCGGTTTTCGCCCGTCCGCGGCGCGTTCGCCCCCCTTGCTCGCGCGGAGGCACACCCATTGCCTGGGCGCGCGCGCTCGCCGAGCCGCGGAGCGTTCCCAAGGCTGTCCACGGCGCGCATCCCCCACACGTTCGGAGTCCTATGCGTCTCGCACGCTCGCACTCGCTCTCCCTCGCGCTCGTCCTCTCGTCCTCACTCGCGCTCGGCACCGCGCTCGACGCGCAGTGCATGCATTCGGAAGTCCAGTCGGTCTTCCCGCCGGTCTTCGGTCAGCCGACGGGCAGCTTCGGCATCCGCGTCGCGCTCGACGCCACGACGATGGCGATCGCGAGCGGCTACGGCATCGAGATGCGCGAGCGCATCGGCGATGCGTGGACTCCATCCGGCCTCCTCACGGACAGCGGAGCGAAGTCGGCCGCCGCGCTCGCCCTCGACGGCGACGTGCTCGTCGTCGGCCTGCCCGACGCGGTGAATCCCTCGCTGCCGGCGGGCGCCGCGCTCGTGTACGAGCGCAGCGGCGGCACGTGGTCGCTCGCGACGACGCTGCACGCTGGAGACGCGCAGTTCGCGGAGGGCTTCGGCGCCGCGGTCGACGTCTCCGGCGCGCGCATCCTGATCGGTGCGGCGAGCGCCGGTCAGATCTCCGGCGCCGCTTGGGTCTTCGAGCGCAACGGCGGCGTCTGGTCGCAGACGGCGAAGCTCCCGCCGGTCGCTCCCGACATCGGCTTCGCGACGGCCGTCGCGCTCGACGGCGATCGCGCGCTCGTGACCGCGCCGTTCGCGCCGTTCGGCAGCGCGCAGGGCGGCGCGCTCGTCTACGAACTCGCCGGCACGCAGTGGCTGCCGACGGGCGTCCTCTTGCCGCCGTCGCCGCAAGTGGCGCAGAAGATCGGCCGCTCGTGCGCGCTCGACGGCACGCGCGCCGTGCTCGGATCGAACGGCACGACGGGCGGCGAGGTGTACGAGCTGCAGTCGGGGAGCTGGAGCCACGCGGCGTCGCTGCCGCTGCCGATCGGCGGCGGCACCAGCGCCGCGGTCGCGATCTCCGGCGCGCGCGTGTTGATCGGAACGTCGCAGCGCGACGCGTTCGTGTACACGCACGCGGGCGGCGCCTGGTCGGCGCCGGAACAGCTGCTCTTGCTCGGTCACGCCCCCACGCTGCTGATGCTCCCCGGCGCCGCGGTTGCGCTCGACGGTGACAACGCCGCGGTCGGCACGCCGAACATCCTCTACCCCGGTCTCGTGTACGCGCACTCGGTCGGTGGCGCAGGTTGTCCGCGCCTGCTCGGACTTCCTCAAACGGTCGCGGTGTCGAACCAGCCCGCCGCGCAGTACTGGCAACTCGAGGCGGGCAGCGCACACGCGAATCGCGTGTACCTGATGCTCGGCTCGCTCAGCGGCACCGCGCCCGGGATCACGCTCGACGGGCAGCTGCTCCCGCTCGTGCCGGACGCGTACACGACGTACACGCTGACCGCGCCGAACTCGCCGCCGCTCGTCGACACGCTCGGCGTGCTCGATGCGAACGGCAGCGCGCTGGCGCGCTTCCAGGTGCCGGCGGGCTCGACCGCGCTGGCGGGGATCTCCGGGCACCACGCGTACGTCGTGCTCGATCTCGCGGCGGGGGTCGTCGCGCTGACGAGCAACGCGGTCGGCGTCGCGTTCAAGCTCTAGCGCCGCGGCCGGCTGCGGAGGGCGCCGCCGCGCACGACGGCGCCCTCCCCCGGAGCTGACCGCTGGAATCGGACATCCGGCAGTGCCTTCCAGCCGCGTCGCGGCGGCGATTCCCAAGATTGGCACGCCGGGGGCCCCGCCGGGGGTTCCGCGCAAGGCCAGGCTGGCCGTCGGGCGATCGAGGAGCCAGCCTGAACCCCGCGATGCGCCTCCAACTGTTCC
>SCVU01000160.1 GCA_004296785.1 Planctomycetota bacterium | reverse complement strand
CCATCACCTCGCGGCGCTCGAGCGCCGCGCGCGCGTGCAGCGCGCGCAGCGGCCACAGCGCGGCGAGTGCGAGCGCGAGCCCGGCGCCGCGCGCGAGCCACAGCCGCGCGGGTTCGAGCGGCCACGGCGGCGCAGCCGCGAGCGCGAGCATGCACAGCGCGCATGCGGCGAGCGGCAGGCGCAGCGCGCGCAGCTCGACCGATGCCGCCGCGGCGTCCTCGTGGCGCCCGACGCGGCTCACCGCGACGACGTAGCCGGCGTACAGCCCGATCGGCGCGGCGCACCACGGCTGCAGCGGACCCGCTGCCGCGAAACCGAGTGCGAGATTGGCGCCGCGGCACGTGCCGAGCAGCAGCGGACCGCTCCACGCGCCGCGCGGGGCGAGGTCGTACGCGGCGATCGCGCCGACGAGCAGGCACGGGATCCAGCGCGGCCCCGGCGGCAGCGCCGACCAGGCGAGGACGAGACCGCATGCGAGCAGCGCGAGCGCGGCGCCCAGTGCTGCGCCGGCGGAGATCGCGCCGCTGGGGATCGGTCGCTCCGGCCGCGTGCGCGCGTCGTGCGCGCGATCGGACCAGTCGTTGAGCGCCATCCCGCCGTGGTACAGGCACAGCGACGCGACCGCGAGCGCGCCCCATTCCGCCGGGCGCCACGCGCCGCTCGCCGCGACGTGGCCGGCGATCACGTCGGCGACCGCCGACGGCGCGAGGGAAAGCCGCAGCAGCCGACCCCAGGCGCGTGCGCTCACCACGCGAGGCTCAGAACAGCCGCAGGATGTCGTTGTAGGTCACGTAGACCATCAGCGACAGCAACAGGACGAGGCCGACCATCTGGCTGTAGCCGTACACGCGCTCCGAGACCGGCGAACCCTTGAGTCGCTCGATCAGCAGGAACGCGAGGTGCCCGCCGTCGAGCACCGGGATCGGCAGGATGTTCAGGAATGCGAGGTTGATCGAGAGCATCGCGAGGAAATAGAAGAGCTTCTCGAGCCCTTCCTCCGCCCACGAGTACGACGCGCGGCCGATCGTGATGATGCCGCCGATGTTCTGGCTGCCGACCTGACCGAGCAGCATCCGCTTGATCGTCAGCCACGAGTCCTCGACGAAGCGCCACGAGCACAGCGCGCCGGCCGAGACGGCCTCGCCGAGGTTCGCCGAGCGATACACGTAGTGCGCGGTGCGCGGGCTGAAGCCCCAGTCCGAGCCGGCGAGCGGCCGCGGGTCGACGACGAACTCGAGCTGCGCCGCGGCCTCACCCGGCACCGGCCGCTCGACCTTGAGCTCGACCGCGCGGTTCTGTTCGATCGCGCGCACGACGAGGTCCTGCAACTCGCGCCACGCGTCGACCGGTCGGCCGTCGACGGCGCGCACGCGATCGCCGTCGCGCAGCCCGGCGGCCTGGGCCGCTTCGCCCGCCGCGACGACGACCTCGGTCGATTCGGCGTCGACGCGCAGCGCGAGGTCGGCGCACAACCGCAGCGCGCGCTCGCGCGACAGCGCCGGCGCGCGCAGCGTCTGCACGCGCCCGCCGCGGCGCACGCTGAACTCGAGCGTCGACGGCGCGCCCGCGGGATTCGCCGCGCTGGCGGCGTCCGATGACAGCGCGAGCAGCGCGCGCTCGAGGTCGTAGAGCTTGCGGATCGGCGCGCCGTTCACGGCGAGCAGGCGGTCCTGCGCCCGCAGTCCGAGCGCGTCGAGGTCGGCGTTCGCGCGCAGCGCGGCGACGTGCTGGCGCGGCGGCGAGATGCCGAGGCGCGCCTGTCCGCCGCGCGCGAGCTCGCGCGGCGCGACGCGCAGCGTCTGCTCGGCGCCTTCGCGCGCGACGCGCAGCTCGAGCGCGCCGAGGTCCTGCGTGCCCCAGGTCAGCTGATCGGCGAGCGGCCACTCCGGCGGCGCGCCGACCACGCCGAGCAGGCGCGTCGCATCGTCGAGCCCGGCCGCGGCGGCCGCGCCGCCGACGTCGACCGCAATGCGGCCCTGCGGGTCGAGCGGCGCGCCGATGTCGATCGTGTAGAGGTGCTGCGAGGGCTCGAGGCGCGGCACGAGCGCGACGGTGCGCGGCTCGCTGGCACCGGGCTCCTGCACGAGCAGCAGCGTCTCGCGCGGATCGCCCAGCGCGACCTGCGTCAGGATGTGCCCGAACTCGAAGACCGGCTGGCCGTTGACCTCGAGCACGCGCGTGCCGCTCTTCAATCCGGCCTGCCACGCCGGCCCGCCGGGCAGCACGTCGCCGATCACCGGCTCGGTGAACGGCACGCCGCGCGCGAACAGGA
>SCVU01000159.1 GCA_004296785.1 Planctomycetota bacterium | reverse complement strand
TCGCGCCGGTGCGGCGCAGCAGCGCCGCGTGATCGTCCGTCGTCGCGGAACCGAGCACCGCGAGCGCGTTCGACACGCCCGCCTGGTGGAACGCCATCACGTCGGTGTAGCCCTCGACGAGGATCGCGTGGCGCGCGCGGCGCAGCGGCGCGAGCGCGCGATCGAGGCCGTAGATCAAGCGCCCCTTGTGGAACAGCTCGGTCTCGCCGGTGTTCAGGTACTTCGGGCCCTTCGCACCGCTCGCGCTGTTCGCGTCGAGCACGCGCGCGCCGAAACCGACGACGTGGCCGTCGCGGTCGCGGATCGGGATCATCAGCCGCTCGCGGAAGAACTCGAAGTAGCGGCCGTCATCGGCGCGGCGCAGCAGGCCGACTCGCTCGAGCAGCGCCGCGTCCCAGTGGCGCGTGCGCGCGAGCTCGCGCAGCGCTCCGGCGCGCGCGAAGCCGAGGCCGAATGCGTCGATCGTCGCTTCCTGAAGGCCGCGCTCGCGCGCGTACGCGAGCGCCGCCGCGCCCGCCGGGCCGCGCAGCTCGCGCTGCCACTGCTGCGCGACGTCGCCGAGGCAGTCCCACAGCGGCTGGTGGTCGGGCTTCGGACCGGACGGCGCGCTGCGGCGCGGCATCTCGAGCCCGACGCGCGACGCGAGCTGCTCGAGCGCTTCGGGGAACGCGACGCCGTCGAAGCGCATCACGAAGTCGAACACGTCGCCGCCGGTGCCGCACGCGCCGAAGCAGTGCCAGGTGCCGCGCTCGGGGCTGACGACGAACGACGGCGTGCGCTCCTGATGGAACGGACAGCACGCCTTCCACGAATTCCCGGCGCGCTTCAAGGACGCGACGCGCTCCGCGACGATCTGTTCGATCGGCACGAGCGAGCGGACGCGCTCCTTGAACTGCTGGGAATCGGAATCGATCACGGGAACGTCGGGCGAGCCGCGCGGCGCCGTGGAATCGGCGCCGCCGCGAGGGGCGGTGGGAACGGAGGACGGTTCGCTGCGGCGAAGATCCGCAACGAACTGGACGCGCATCCAGGGACGGTGATGGGTCTCGGGTGTCGCCCCACTGAGTTCGCCGTGGATCCGAACGAGTCGTGATCGCGATGGGCGAGGTCGAGTGACGGGGCAGTTCCGCCGCCTTTAAGTGTCCCTGATGAGCCGCTAGTTATAGGCAATGGTCCTGAGGGGACCAAGGCCCGGGGAAGCCTACCCCCGGCGCGCCGCCGCGGTCGGGTCGCGCGACGCGCGCCGCGGCGCCTTCAGGCCGGACTCAGGCGTTCGGCCAACCGCTCCAGCGCTTCGACGGCAAGGATTTCCGGCCGGGAGTCCGGGGCGAGCCCGACCTCGGCGAGCGCGCGCTCGGGGTCCGCCAGACGCCCCCATCCGCGCAACGCGGCCCGGATCGTCTTGCGCCGCTGCTGGAACAGGCGGTCGACGAGCGCATCGTACGAACTGCGTAGCTCGCTCGGCAGGCGCTGCGCGCGCGGCGCGAGGTGCACGACCTGGCTGTCGATCTCCGGCGCCGGCCAGAACGCGCCCGGCGGCAGGTGCCGGCCCGGCGTCACTTCCCAGTCGGCCTGCACGCGCGCCGACAGCGGCCCGCGCGCGGTCGAGGCCGGCGGCGCCGCGAGGCGCTCGGCAACCTCGGCCTGCACGAGCACGCTCATGCCGCGCGGCGGATTCGCGTGCCGGCCGAGCAGCACGATCAGCGGCGAGGCCGCGCTGTACGGCAGGTTCGCGACGACGCGCCACGCGCCCGCGCGCGCCAGCCGAGCGTCGAGCTCGGGCGCCAGCGCGTGCTTGCCCGCGAGCGCATCGCCCTCGACGAGCTCGAAGCGCGGCGCGTCGGGCGGCACCGCGCGCAGCCACTCGCCGAGCGTCTCGCGCAGCCACGCGCACAGCAGCGGATCGAGCTCGACGGCGAGCACGCGCTCCGCGCGCGCGAGCAGCTCGCGCGTCAGGAAGCCGGACCCCGGTCCGATCTCGAGCACGAGCTCCCCGCTCTCGATGCGCGCTTCCTCGGCGATGCGCGCGAGCAGGCCTGAGTCGACGAGGAAGTTCTGGCCGAGCCGCCGCGACGGCCGAAAGCCGCGCGGCTCGAGGCGCCCGCGCAGCTCGCGCAGTCCGGGCGGCGGTCGCGGCACCGCGCCGCTCGCGGACGGTGTCGGCTCGCCGCTCACGGACGCAGGCTGCCTTCGTGCAGCCAGCGCAGCGCGATCGACGCGTCGGGTTCCTCGGCGAGCGCGCGCAGCAGCGCCTCGGCCGGCGCGCCGAAGCGGCGGCCGACCGCGCGCAGGCGCGCTTCGGCGTTCGGCGCGTGCCGCCAGCCCGCGGCGTGGTCGCGCAGGAATTCCTCGGCGTCGACGACCGCGCGGAAGCCGACGTCGTCGACCGCCGCGTCGCGATCGAGCAGCAGCGCGAACAGCGCGGCGGGCTCGTCGCGCTTGGCGGGCACGTACAGCTCCTGGCGGCGCACGCGGTACGAGCCCCCCATCGCCGAGCACAGTCCGCGCGCGAGATCCGGCGCCGGATACGCGACGCCCGCGGGCTCGATGCCGCGCACCGCGCCGTCGACCCACTCCCAGACGTTGCCGACGAGGTCGTAGTTGCCGAACGGACCGCGACCGCCCTCGAACGTGCCGACCGCCGCGGGGCGGAACAGGCCGAGCTCGAGCGTGTTCGCGACCGAGGCCTGGTCGCGCGAGCCCCACGGGTAGCGCAGCCCGCTCGTCCCGCACGCGACGTAGATCCACTCCTGCGGCGTCGGCACGCGCATCCCGCGTCCGGCGGCGACCGCGGCCGCCTCGCGCTGCGTCAGCACCGCGGGCAGCGCGTCGTCGCCGCGCTCGAAGCCGTCGCGCACGACGAGCGCGGTCGTCGCCGCGGGCGCGAGCGCCGGATCCGAGCGCGCGAGCTCGCGCCACTGGCCCCACGTGAATTCATGCGCGTCGACGAGCAGCGCGCGCGCGAGCGTCGAGTCGTCGAACGGCGGCGGGAAACCCTCGAGGCGCAGTCGCCCGACCGGCGCGAAGCACAGTCGCTCGAGCTCGCGCAGCGCGCGATCGTCCTGCGCTTCGGTGCGCGCGCACGCGCTCAGACCGAGCAGCGGCGTGAGCAGCGGCGCGAGCAGCAGCGCCGGCGCGAGCGTCGCGAGCCGTGCGAGCGCGGGCGCGGCGAGCCGCATGCGAAGCCCTCGGAGCGGCCCGGGAATCGGCGCGCCGATCAGCGCGATTCGCCGGCCGGCGCCGCGGCGTCCGCCGCGCCGGTCTCGGCGCCCGCGGCGTCGAGCACGTACAGCTCGACGCGCCGGTTGCGCTGCTTCGCCGCGGCCGAATCGTTCGGACCGATCGGCTCGTTCGGGCCGAGGCCCTGCACGCAGACCTTCTTGTCCGACAGCTTCGCTTCCTTGACCAAGAGGTCCGCGACGCGCAGCGCGCGGTACGCCGACAGCTGCAGGTTGCCCATCGGGAAGCGCTCGAGCGTCGCCGGCTTCGCGATGCGATCGGAGTCGGTGTGACCGCGGACCCAGATGCGGCGGTACGGGCGCTTCTCGAACTCCTTCGCCATCGACAGCAACAGCTCGCGTCCCTTCGGCTTGACCTCGTCCGAGCCCGAGTCGAACAGGATCGAGTCCTTCATGCTGTACCCGATGCCGCCCTCGACCGGGAACACGGTGACGTCCTCGCTCGACTGGCCCATGCCCGACAGCATCGCGCGCAGCTCCGCGAGGCGCGCGTCCATGTCGCTGACGTAGCCGGCTTCGATCGGGCCCTTCGCCTTGTACAGGTTCAGCTCACCGGCGAGGCGCGTGTTCTCCGCCTCGAGCTGGTGCTGGTACTGCTGCCGATCGAGCAGCTCGTTCTGATACGTCTTCGCGAGCGTCGACATCTCGTCGTACTTCGCCTGCGACACGCACGCGCCGACGAGAGGCAGGAGCAGGACGACACACAGGAGGCTGCGGAAGTTCATGACGAGGGGCGGGTGCGCTGCGATGAGGTGGGTTGTGCTCCGGACGCATCGCGTTCGGAACGGGAGCTCGAATCCGAACTCCTACGCGGCTCGCGCCGCGCGGGCGAGCTTACGCCGCGGCGCGCGGCGATCAAGCGCCCTGTGCGCCGCAGGCCGAACTGCGCGAGGCGCTACTTCAGCAGCCCGGCGATCGACTCGGCGAACGCGCCCGACTCGCCGCGGCTGATCGAGATCACGACCGGCAGCGCGACCAGCATCACGACGGCCGCCAGCACGGCGGCGACGAGCGTGAGGGCCCCCTCGGGGATCCCCTCTTCCTCGACCACGGCCACCGGCTCGGGCTCGGCCTCGACCTCGTCGTCGATGACCGTCTCGGCGGCCTCGTCGGTGACGGTCTCGGCGGCCGGCTCGTCGACGATCGTCTCGACCTCGGTGATCTCCTCGGTCGCCATCCCGGCCTGCAGATCGCCCTCGTCCTCGAACACGAGCTCGGGCGCGTTCTCGCCGAGGTCGACGACCTCGCCGCCGGACAGCTCGCTGCGCAGGTTGTCGACGTCGGCCCGGCGCAGGCGCATCGTGTCGCCCTGCCGGAACGCGCGGATCTCACCCTCGGAGACGAGGCGCTTGAGCTCCTCCTCCTTCAGCTTGAGGGCATCCAGCGCCTGCTCGAACGACAGGTAGTCTTCCTTGTTCTCGGTCATGAGTCGCGCGTGGGGATTCGCGTAGGGGGGTCGGGGGCGGGCGGCAGAGTCTAGCCAGCCGCCCGGGGGTTGTCAGCGCCGGGGTCTAGCGCCCGTCGGGCACTTCGCCGCGCTTGAACTTCTCCTCCAGCGTCTTGAAGGAGAACTCGGACTTGTCGTTGTAGCCGTCGACCGCGAGGTCGAGCTCGATGTTGCGCGCGCCGATCCAGCGCAGCCGCGAGGTCGCCTCCGAGCCGCCGGTGGCCTGGTAGACCGACAGGTGCTTCGACTGCGTGTCGACGAGGTACAGGAGCGACGCGCCGGTGAAGTCCATCCCGGTGACGGCGATCATCGTCCCGTTCGAATCCGCGGTGCCGAAGCCGGCGACCGGCGCGGGGACCTGGACGGGCGGGGTGGTCGGCGGGTTCTGCGGCTCGAGCGCGAGGCCGGCGGCCGCGAGGCACAGGCCGGCGACCAGCAGCCAGGTCCCGTGGCGGTGGAGGGCGGGGGCGGTCATCTGTGGCGACCTATCCTAGCGAGCCGGTCGGGTTTCCCAGCACGGGGTTCATCACCAGCGGGCGAGGTCGCCCGAGATCCGCTCGAGCAGGTCCTTCAGCGTGATCACCCCGAGCGGCTTCTCGGCCGTCCCCACCACCGCGATCCGCTGGCCGAACGTCCGCATCCGCGCCAGCGCCCGGTCGACCGTCAGCTCCGGCGCGACGAACGGCAGCTCGCGCAGGTGCGCGTCGAGACCGCCGCCGGCGGCGTCGCCGAGCACTTCGAGCTGGTGCACGTAGCCGCTGAGCTTCCCGTCCGCGCCGAGCACCGGCAGCCGCGTGTAGTTCGAGTGCGCGAGCGTCTCGCGCAGCTCGGCCGGCGCGAGCGGCGCGCGCAGCGCGTCGACCTCGTCCCACGGCACCATCACGCGCTGCAGCGGGATCGAGCGCAGCGCGAGCACGTTCTTCGCGAGCACCTCGGCGCGCGCCGAGAGCGCGCCGGCGCGCCGGCCCTCGTCGAGCAGCGTG
>SCVU01000158.1 GCA_004296785.1 Planctomycetota bacterium | reverse complement strand
GCTCTTCCGATCTCGCCGACCTTCATGTCCTTCAGCATCGCGACCATCCGCTCGCGCACCGTCGGCCACAGCGAGCGCGGCACGTACGCGCGCGAAGCCGCCGAGCACTTCTGCCCCTGGTACTCGAACGCGCCGCGCACGAGCGCGACGGCGAGCGCCTGCGGCTCGGCCGATGCGTGCGCGAAGATGAAGTCCTTGCCGCCGGTCTCGCCGACCAGGCGCGGGTAGCGGCCGTAGTGCGCGAGGTTCTTCGCGACCGTCGACCACACGCCGTTGAACACGTCGGTCGAGCCGGTGAAGTGCACGCCGCCGAGATCCGCGTGCGCGAGCACCGGATCGCCGACCTTGGCGCCCGAGCCCGGCAGGAAGTTGATCACGCCCGCCGGCATGCCGGCCGCCTCGAACAGCTCGAGCAGGTAGTAGTTCGACAGCACCGCGGTCGACGCGGGCTTCCACAGCACCGTGTTGCCGAGCAGCGCCGGCGCGCTCGGCAGGTTGCCGCCGATCGACGTGAAGTTGAACGGCGTCAGCGCGAACACGAAGCCGTCGAGCGGCCGGTGCTCGAGCCGGTTCCACGTGCCGGGCAGCGACTCCGGCTGCTCGTCGTACAGGCGCTGCGCGAAGAACGCGTTGAAGCGCAGGAAGTCGATCATCTCGCAGGCCGCGTCGATCTCGGCCTGGTGCGCGGTCTTCGACTGACCGAGCATCGTCGCCGCGTTGACCTTGTCGCGCCACGGGCCGGCGAGCAGCTCGGCCGCGCGCAGGAACACCGCGACGCGCTCCTCCCACGGGAAGCGGCCCCACGTGTCGCGCGCCGCGCGCGCGGCCTTGGCCGCCGCCTCGACGTGCTCGGGGCGCGCCTGGTGGAACTTCGCGAGCACGTGGCGGTGCGCGTGCGGCATCGCGATCGATGCGAGCTCGCCGCTCTTCACGCGCTGTCCGCCGATCACGAGCGGGATCTCGAGCTCGAGCTTCGCCTGCCGCTCGAGCTCCGCCTTCAGTGACGCGCGCTCGCTCGTGCCGGGCGCGTAGGAGCGCACCGGTTCGTTGATCGGGTGGGGGACGTGGTAGCGGCCGTGGGACATGCTCGGGTTCCGGGGCGGAGATAACGAAACGGTAAGGGTAGCGCAGGGCTCGTGCAGCCGTCGACTGCGCGACTTGCGCGCGGGCCCGCGTCCGGGGCACGATGCCGCGCATGAAGCACTGCCTCCGGCTCGCGAGCGTGTTGTTGTTGTTGCCGTTGTCCAGCGGCTGCGTCCTCGCCATCGGCAACAAGGGTCAGGCGGCCAGCCCCAAGCTCGGCGCGACCGAGGAGGTCGACGAGGAGATCGTCGAGGCGGAGCGCGAGCTCGCGCTCGCCAAGCTGGACCTCGCGCTGGCGCAGAAGAAGTCCGAGCACGCACTCGCCGAGAAGCGCGAGGGCGTCGAACAGAAGCGCGCGGCGCGCGCTGCGGCGGCGAAGGAGCTGCAGCTGTTCCAGGCGGTCACGCGGCCGCACAAGCTCGCGGCGGCGGACATCGAGCTCGACGACGCGAAGAGGGACGTGTGGGAGGCGGAGCAGGAGCTCGAGGAGCTGCGCGCGATGTACGCGAAGGAGCAGTTCGCCGAGCGCGCGAAGGAACTCGTGCTCGGGCGCGGCGAGAAGTCGCTCGCGCTCGCCAAGCGCAAGCTCGAGCTCGCGCAGGCCGAGCGCGCGGCGCTCGAGTCGGGCGAGCTCGCGCAGCACGCGACCAAGCTCGCCGAGGAGCTGCGCCAGGCGGACGTCGAGCAGCAGTTCGCGCAGAACGAGGTCGCGCTGGCGGAGCTCGAAGCGCACGCGGAGCTCGAGAAGGCGCGCGGTGAGCTCGCCGCGAAGGAGCGCGCGCTGGTCAAGGCGAAGACCGGCGCGAAGGACGGCGAGAAGAGCGACAAGGACGGCGCGCAGGCCGGCGCGAAGGCCGGCGCATGAGGGGCTCGCTCCCGAGCCGCGCGCTCGCGCTGGCGGCGCTGTGCGCCGCGCCGGCGCTGCTCGACGCGCAGGCGCCGGCGGTCTCCAAGCAGGCCGCGCTCGCGCCCGCCGATCGCGTGCCGATCACGCTCGACAAGGCGGCGGCGCACGCGAACGTCGAGCGCGGGCTCGACTGGCTCGTCGGCGCGCAGCGCACCGACGGCGGCTGGGCCTCGCCCGTGTGCGAGGGCCTGACCGAGATGGGTTTTGCGACCGAGTCGTTCTACTCGTGGCAGATGGCCGCGGGCGGACTCGCGCTCGTCGCGCTGTCCGAGGCGGCCGAGACGCCCGCGCGCCGCACGGCGCTCGAGAAGGGCGCGCAGTGGCTGGTCGCGAGCGAGCTGCCGCGGCGCGGCAACCACTGGGACGTCGACAACCAGTGGACCGGCGTCTACGGGCTCGTCGCGTGCGCGGCGCTGCGCTCCGACCCGCGCTTCGCGTCGCAGGACTGGCAGCAGCGGATCGACGCGCGCGGCCGCGCGTTCCACGCGCAGCTCGAGCGCACGCAAGTGCCCGAGGGCGGCTGGGGCTACTACGACGATCCGATCTTCTCCGAGCGCCCGAAGTGGGCGACCTCGTTCACGACCGCGGCGGTGCTGCCCGCGCTCGCGCAGGCGCGCGCGTTCGGCTGGACCGACCAGAAGCGCGTGCTCGAGCGCGCGCAGGACTACGTGTCGGCCTGCACGCTGCCCTCGGGTTCGTACACCTACGACCTGACGCCGATCCCGTACACGCGCATCGACGGCATCAACAACGTGCGCGGCGGCCTCGGGCGCGTGCAGGTGTGCAACTGGGCGCTCGCGTCGACCGGCGTGAAGAAGATCACGCCCGATCGCATCCGCGCGGGGCTCGAGGCGTTCTTCGCCGAGCACCGCTTCCTCGACATCGCGTACATGCGGCCGATCCCGCACGAGGCGTACTACCAGAACGCCGCGTACTTCTACTTCTTCGGCCACTACTACGCGGCCAAGGCGATCGAGCTGTTGCCCGCGGCAGAGCGCGAGCCGTACTACGCGCGGCTGCGGCCGCACGTCGCGAAGGTGCAGCGTGAGGACGGCTCGTGGTGCGACTTCCTCGGCTCGAGCTACATGGTCGTCGCGAGCTCTGCATTCGCGCTGCTCGCGCTGCAGTCGGCGGAGCGCGGCGGACCGCCGGCGCGGTAGAGTCTGTCGATGCAGACCACCGCGCCGTCATCGACGCGCACCCACGTGCAAGGCTGGCTCGCCGCGCGGCTGAGCGCTGAGTCGAAGCGCTGGCTCGACGAGGCGCGCGCCGAGCTCGCCGCCGGCGCAGCGGACGAGCGCTTCTGCATCCTGCTGTCGACCGCGTCGCGACACGTCGCGCGCGGGCCGCTCGCGCCGACGCCGGAGGAGCGCTGCAAGGCGTGGGGCGCGCTCGAGGGCTTCGATCCCGAGCGCTGGACGCTGCTCGATGCGGTGCGCGTCGAGCTCGTGCTCGCGCATCCGCGGATCGGCGACGAAGCCGGCGCGCGCGCGCTCGAGGAGGCGTTTCGCTACACCGATGTCGGCGAGGCCTGCGCGCTGTACCGCTCGCTCGCGCACTTGCCGAAGCCCGAGCGCTTCGCGTGGCGCGCGGGCGAGGGCTGTCGCTCCTCGATGCAGGCCGTGTACGAGGCCGCCGCCACCGACACGCCGTATCCGTTCCGCCACTTCGACGCGATCGCGTGGCGCCAGTGCGTGGTGAAGGGGCTTTTCGTCGGCGCCGCGCTGCCGCGGATCTTCGGGCTCGACCAGCGGCTCGACGCCGAGCTCGCGCGCATGGCGCTCGATCTCGCCGACGAGCGCAGGAGCGCCGGGCGGCCGGTGCCGATCGACCTGTGGCTGTGCCTTGGCGCACACGCGGGTGAGCGCGGCCGCACGGCGCTCGAGCACGAGCTCGCGCACGGAGCGGCCGGCGCGCGGATGTCGGCCGCGCACGCGCTCGCGCGCGCCAATGAGTCGGCGCGCACCCGGCCGTGGCTCGAGCGCGAAAAAGACGCGGCGGTTCGGCGCGAGATGGAAGCCGCGCTCGAGCGGCCGCACGCATCGCGCGAGCTGTTGCGACTGCCGCGCTGAGCTGACGGCGCGGCGCCGCCACGCCGCGCGGAGCGGTTCGGCACGACGCGGCCCGCTGCTTGCTTTCGCGGCGCCACCGTGCCGCACCATTCCAACTCGTTCCGTCTGTTGCTCGTTTCGTCGTTCGTCGCTCTGGCGTGGAGCGCGCGCTCCATCGCGCAGGAGACCGTGACGACGAGCGGTCCGATTGAGGCGCTGTGGCAGTCGCGCTACGACCTCGCGCTGCCGAAGAACGAGCGTGCGGCCGCGCTGCGCTCGCACAACGGCCGGTTGTACTCGCTCGCGCTGTCGACGAGCGCGCAGTCCGACCCGCTGTTCGTCGTCACGGCGACCGACGGCGCGACGCAGCAGATCGTCTGGCAGAGCTCGTGCGTGGGTCCGACCTACGCGTTCGGCGAACCCGTCGGTGACATCGAGGTCGCGCCCGACGGCTCGCGCGTGTACGTCGCGAGCTCGCGCGATCCGAACATTCCCGAGGCGGTAGTCAGCGTGTTCGACGGAGCGAGCGGAATGCTGCTCGCGGTCTGGCAGCACGGCACGCCGCTGCTCGGGTTCCAGCGCGCGCGCGTCTCGGCCGACGGTGCGCGGCTCTACGCGATCGGCATGTCGCCGGTGTTCGCGGCGTCGGGCGTGATCTGCTGCTTCTCGACTTCGAGTGGGCAAGTGCTCTGGTCGCAATCGATGCCGCTGGGCATCAACTCGATCGCGCCCGATCTCGAGCTGTCCCTCGATGGTCAGCGCGTGTTCGGGAGCACCGAGCACGGAGTCGAGGCGCGTGCGACGGCGAGCGGCGCGCTGCTGTGGTCGCGCGCCGGGCTCACGCGCGATCTCGCGCTGCAGCCGGTGCAAGGCGTCGTCGCGCGCGCGCATCACCTGGGCGTCGAGCTCCTCAACGAGATCACGGGCGCGGTGCTCGTCTCGATCCCGCTGTCGGTCGCTTCCGCGCGCGCCGTCGCGTTCGAGCCCGGCGGCACCGACTTCGCGGTCGCGCGCAGCACGTCGGTGAGCAGCGGCGAGCTCGCGCGCTACGCGCAGCCAGCGGTCAAGCTGTGGAGCCAGGCGATCCCGGCGCCGACGTCGCCGTCGCGCCTCCAGTGGAGCGGCGGCGCGGGCGGCGCGCCTGCAATGTTGTGGCTAGCGTCCAGCGGGCCGGGCGCCGCGTCCGTGCGTGCGCACGCTGCGACGAGCGGCGCACTGCTCGGGAACCAGACCTTCCCAGCGAACGGAGGCGTTCCGGCACTCGCACTCGGTCCGCTCGACGGGCACGCGGCGATCGCGTACACGCAGCCAGGCGAGCACACCGACGCGCGGGTTTCCGTGCAAGCGCCGGCGCCGCCGCTCACGTGGTCGCAGTCGATCGGCTTCGAAGCCCCGGCGGCGGAGGAGGCTCTCGGTGCCGCGGTCACGGCCGACGGCGCACTGCTCGTTGCGTCGGCTGCGTCGGCCGGAGCACAGCGCCTCGTGCTGCGCCGCATCGACGCGGCGACGGGGGCAGAGCAGTGGCGGACGGACTGGCCGAGCCTCGACATGGCGCCGCAGCTCGCGCCGCCGGCGCCCGCGACCGGATCGCGCCGCTTCGCGCTCTCGTCGAATGGCGCGCGCGCGGCGCTGGCCGCTTGGAAGAAGGACTTGGCCGTCGTCGTGTTCGCGAACGCGCACAGCGGCGTCCACGAGCTCGGCTCCGGGCTGACGCTGCAGCTAAAGTGGGCAGTCCACGACATCGTCGCGATCCCAGGCTCGGCCACCGCGTTCGCGATCGTCGCCGCAACGAACAGCGAGATCGGCACGCACCTGATCGACGCGAACGGCGCGGTGTACTTCTCCGGTTTCGAACTCGACGCGTATTACGACCCCGAGCATCCGCCGCGCATCGAGCCGACGCCCGACGGCACGCGCGTGCTGGTCGCGAACACGAGAATGCGCGGGGGCGATCTCGACATCGCGCTGAAGTTCCGAGACACGGCGGACGGTGCGCTCGTTTGGGGCGTCGACCTCGACCATCCGGCGCCGACGGAGCCGCTCGAGTTCCAGCAGCTCAACGCGCTCGCGATCGCGCCCGATGGAGCGCGTGCGTTCGTCGTCGCGCACCTCCCGAACGCGCCGCTCGGCGCGCCGCGCCAGACGTTGACCGCGCTCGATCTCGCGACCGGCGCGCCGCTGTGGTCGATCGAGTTCGACGCTGCGCACGGCTACTCGCACGCGCTCGCCATGCGGCCCGACGGCGCGCAGCTCGCGCTCGCGGACCGGCCCGAGTCGTACGGAGCGGCCGCATCCGTGCGCGCGTTCTCGACGCTCGCCGGCCAGCTCGAGTGGGCGACGCCGATCGGTCAGTCGGGCAGCGGCGCGCACCGGCTGCGCTACGACGCGACGGGCACGAAAGTGATCGTCGGCCTGTCGACGCCGCCGGCGCAGATGTTCCCGTTGCCGCAGGCCGGCCACGGCGTCCGTGCGTTCGGTGCGAGCAACGGCACGGCGGTCTGGAGCTTCGACGTCGAGACGAGCGACGATCATCCCGAGCTCGTGAACGCGCTCGTCGAAGTGCCGTCGCCGCGCCGGTTGTTCGCCGTCGGCTCGAACGCGGTGAACGGCGCGCCGACCGACGTGTTCGTCCGCGCGCTCGACGTGCCCGAGCTCACGCAGAACGTCGATCAACTGTCCGTCGCCGCCGGCGGCACGCTCGCATTCGAACTCGACGCCGGCCCCGCGTTCGCCGGCGACCTCGCGTGGCTCGCAGGGAGCGCGAGCGGCACCGCGCCCGGACTCACGCTCGACGGCCTGCTGCTGCCGCTCGTGCCGGACGCGTACTTCTTGTTCTTCGTCACCGCGCCGAACCTGGGCTACCTGCACGGCACGCTCGGCGCGCTCGACGCGTTCGGCCACCGCACGGCGTCGATCGTGATGCCCGGCGGCGGCGATCCCGCGATCGCGGGACTCGTGTTGCACCATGCCTACGCGGTGGTCGACCTCGCAGCCGCGCAGGTCGTTCTGGCGAGCGACGCGCTCGCCGTGACGCTCGTGCCTTGAACGTGCGCGGCGCGCGCGGGCGCTACTTCGAGCCCCACAACAACCGCTCGATCTTCGCGCGCATGTCCTGCGCGAGCGCGGGACCGCTGCGTGCGAGCGCCGCGCGGATCCGCTGCTCCTGTTCCGGCGTCGGCGCGTGGCTCGGCGCGGTCGGGCCGAGTCGCTCGAGCCACGCGCGCGCCTGCTGCGCCAGCTCCGGATCGGAGTGGCCGGCGAGCTCGAGCGCGTCGACGAGCGCGTCGTACCTCGCGCGTGCGAGCAGTAGCGCGGCCGCGCGCCGCCGCGCACGCGCGTGCCGCGCGCGCGCGACGAGCGTGCGGAGCACCGCCGGATCCGCGCCTCCGAGCTTCGCGAGCCACGCGGCGGCCGCGCGGCCGACGCCGGCCGCCGACGCGTCGAGCTGCACGGCGAGCCACGCGACGCGCGCCGGGCCGTCGAGCTGCGCGATCGCGCGCACGGCGGCGCTCGCGACGCGCGGCGACGCGTGCTCGACGAGCGGCTCGAGCAGCGCGGCGTCCGCCGCGCTGCCGCACTCGCCGATTCCCGACGCCGCCGCCGCGACGATGCGCGCGTCGGCGTCGGAGAGCGCGCTGCGATAGAGCTCGAGCGGCGCTTCGGCCGGGCCGTCGCCGACCTGCTTCCACAGGTGCCGCGCGAGGAAGCGCAGCGCGGCGCACGGGTCGAGCAGGAAGCCGTGCACGCGCGCGCGCCGCTCGGCGGCCGGCAGGTCGACGGCCGCGCGCAGCACCTCGCGGCGCACGAACAGGCTGCGATCGGTGCGCGCGCGCTCGAGGCACGCGTCGCGCGCCGCGGAAGCGGGTACGCGCAGCCACGCGCGCACCGCGTGCGCACGGACGAACGGATCCGCGTGCGCGGAAGCGATTTCGAGCGCCGCCGCCAAGCGCGCGGGTTCGGCTGTGCCGGCGATCGCGAGCGCGGCCTCGGCCACCGCGCGCGAGCCCGCGCGCAGCGCGTCCTCGAGCGCCGCACCCGCACCGGGCGCGAGCAGCAGCTTCGCGACGGACCCGAACAGGCGCGCCGCCTCCGCGCGCTCGCGCCGCTGCAGGTGCTGCAACTGCTCGAGCTGCGCGGCCCACGCGCGCGCGTGCACCGGCGCGAGGTGGCGCGCGATCGCGGTCTCGGCCGCCATGCGCACCGGTTGCACCGAGTCGACCGCGCGCTCGATCAGGAACGGCAGCTCGACCGGATCGGGCGCGCGGTGCGCGACCGCTCGCAGCGCGCGCTCGCGCACGTGTCCGGAGGAGTGCAGCGTCAGCGCGAGCAGGCCGGCGACGTGCGCGTCGGTGTCGTAGTGCGCGACGGTCGAGAGCCCGAGCGCCTTCCACGCTGTGTCGTCGGCGCGCATCGCCTGCGCGGCGTCGCGCAGCCGCGCGGCCGGGATCCGCGGCACGAGCTGTGCGAGCGCCTCGCTCGCGGCATCGGCGCGGTCGAAGTCGGAATCGCGCGTCGCGCGCACGAGCTCCGCGAGACAGCGCCAGTCGCCGCGCTCGGCCGCTGCGCGCCACGCGCTCGTCCGCGCGGCGTCGGGCTCGGCGGCCGCGCCGGCCGCGGCGCTGTTCGAGGCGCCGCCGCGCAACAGGCGCGCGAGCCATCCGATGCATCCGGCGCGGGGCTCGCTCACGCGCGGAGTCTAGGTGCGCGTCGTCGCCTCGCGCAACGGCGCGCGCCGCGTTGGCTGTGCGTCGGCGCCGCGGCCCGTCAGCGCAGCGGCTCGATCACGAGCGTGTTCGACACGTTGTCCCACTGTCCGTGCAGATTCTGCGGCGAGTACAGCGCGACCGCGCGCAGCTCGAGCCCGCGTTCGCTGCACGACTTCAGCCACTCGGCGGGGATCGCGACCTCCGCGCGACCGGACGGGCCGATCGTGAAGCCGAGGTCCTTGCGCTCGCGCGACGCCAAGAGCAGCGCGCTCGCGCCGAGCTGCGTCTTCATGCCGTGGAACGCGAGCTCGCCGGCCGCGGTCGACAGGAACACCGCGCCGCTCTCGCCGTGCGAGCCCTCGATCCCGAGCTTGCCGTTCTGCCAGCTCAGCGCGCGCTGCGGCGGCCGGTAGCCGCTCTGGATCTCCTGCACGCTCGGCAGCGCTTGCGCCTCGCCTTGCACGAGCCCGGCGCGCAGCAGTTCGCGCAGGCACACGCGCGCCATGATCTCGGTGGCGTTCGCGCGCGGGTGCAGGTCGGGGAACAGCAGCGCCTCGGTGAGCCCCGCGGCGAGGTACGGGCGGAACTCGCGCTCGAGGTCGACCAGCACCGCGCCGCGTCGCGCTGCGACCGCGCGCACGGCCGTGTTGATCCGCGCGGTCACCGGCGTGTCCATCGGATACGTCAGCAGCACCGCGCGCGCGCCGGCGCCCTCGCACAGATCGACGATCGCGTCGAGCCCGCCGCTGATCGCGTCGAGGTACTGCTGGCCCTCGAGCGCGCGCTGCTCCTGCAAGTAGACGACTTCCTCGCCGGAGCGCGTGCGCACGCGGTGCACGATGCCGTCCGCCGTCTCCTCGCCGCGCGCCATGAACTCGGCGAGGTCCATCTGGTCCTGCGCGCCGATCGCGGGCTTGGCGGCCGCGCTCGACGCGGGCGCGGCGTTCGGCGACGGCGCAGCCGCGCTCGCCGCGGCGCCCGCTCCCGCGTCGGCGCCGCCGCGCCCGGTGAAGCGCTCGGTTACGAGGCGCGCGAGCTTGACGAGGCGCATGTCCGACACCCAGCGGCCGAACGCGGTCGTGCGGCCGCCCGAGCTCGACCACGTGTTGTTCACGCCGGCCAGCACGAGCACGGCCTTCGGCGCGTAGCGCTCGAGATGCGCGGGCAGTCCCTCGCGCACGTGGTGCACGCCCTGTCCCGGAACGCCGAGGTTGATCACCGTCGCGGTCGCGCCGGCGTGCGCGCGGATCAGCGCATCGAGCTTGGCGGGATAGCTGTCCGGTCCCTCGAGGTACAGGCCGTACGTGTTGCTGTCGCCGAGGCACAGGAAGCGCTCGGCGGAGCCGCCGTCCGCCGCGCGCTGGCCGCCGGCCGACAACAGCGCCGATCCGGCGGCGCGCAGCGCGAGCTCCGAGACCGCCAGGCCGAGCACGACGGCGAGCAGGATGCGAACGAGGCGCTTGAGCACGGCGGGGCGGCGGCGGAGGGGGAGCGAGCGCACTCCTCGGTGCGCGGCGCGCCTCCATTCTAGGTGCGCGCGGCGCCGCGGCAATGCGCGCGGCTCGGCGGCGCGCAGCGGCGGCACGCGGCCGGCGAGCCGGTCCCGCTCGCGAACTTCGCGTGCCGGACACTAGCATGGACCGACGCCCATGCGCTTCTTCGACCCGCACATCCACATGATCAGCCGCACCACCGACGACTACCAGTCGATGGCGGCATCCGGCGTGCGCGCGGTGATCGAGCCGGCGTTCTGGATCGGCCAGCCGCGCACGACGCTCGGCACGTTCGTCGACTACTTCAACCAGATCCTCGGCTGGGAGCGCTTCCGCGCGAGCCAGTTCGGCATCGCGCACTACTGCGCGATCGGGTTGAACAGCAAGGAAGCGAACAACGAGCCGCTGGCGAAGGAAGTGCTCGCGATCCTGCCGCGCTTCGTGTGCAAGGAGGGCGTCGTCGCGGTCGGCGAGATCGGCTACGACGAGATCACGAGCGCCGAGGACCGCGCGTACGAAGCGCAGGTCGCGCTCGCGCGCGCGCACGACATGGTCGTGATGGTGCACTCGCCGCACCGCGACAAGAAGCGCGGCATCCAGCGCTCGCTCGAGGTCGCCAAGGCCGCCGGCCTCTCGATGCAGAAGCTCGTGATCGACCACAACAACGAGGAGACGGTCGACGACGTGCTGCAGGCCGGCGCGTGGGCCGCGTTCACGATCTACCCGCACACGAAGATGGGCTCGGAGCGGATGGTCGAGCTCGTGCGCAAGTACGGGCCCGAGCGGATCATCGTCGACAGCTCGGCCGACTGGGGGATCTCCGATCCGCTGTCGGTGCCGCGGACGGCCGCGCTGATGCTGCAGCGCGGGATCCCGCAGGAGCACGTCGAGCAGGTCTGCTACCGCAACGCGCTCGCCGCCTACGCGCAGTCGGGTCAGATCGACTTGGCGGCGCTCGAGCGGAGTCCCGAGATCGATCGCACGCAGTTGTGGAGCGACAACTCGGTGCTGCGCGGGCAGCCGGCGCAGGTCGGGGTCGCCGCCGCGCGACCGAGCGTGACCGCGCCGGTGCCGAACTGACGCATGCGCGCGCCGCGCCTCGCCGCGCTCGTCGCGCTGCTCGCGGCGTCTTGCGACGACGCCGCGACGCCGAAGCCCGGGATCGCGCAAGTCGCGCCCGCGTCGGTCGTGGCGGCCTCGGTCGAGCCGTCGGCGCTGCAGTCCGCCGCGTATGCGGGCTCGTCCGCGTGCGTCGAGTGCCACGCCGCCGAGCACGCCGCATGGAAGGACTCCGACCATGCGCACGCGCTCGTCTTCGGCGCGCCTGACGGCGCGCTCGCCGCGCTCGATGCGGCGCGCGGCGCGGTCGGCGTGAATGCGGACGAGATCCAAAAGCTGTGGGGCTGGCTCGGCCGCGATCCGCTCGCGCAGCCGCTCGTCGAGTTCCCCGGCGGTCGCTACCAGCCGCTGCCGCTCGGCTGGGATCCGCGCGGCGCGCGTTGGGTCGCGCTCGACGCACCCGACGAAGCGTTCGTCGGCGGCATGCAGCCGGCCGACTGGCGCTCGCGCGACGCGTGCGCGAACACGCAGTGCCTGTTCTGCCACACGACCGGCTTCGCGCGCGGACAGCGCGCGGCGACCGGTGCGCAAGGAGGCAAGCACGCGAGTGCGAGCGACGGATTCGCGAGCTCGTGGCGCGAGGCGAGCGTCGGTTGTGAAGCGTGTCACGGCCCGGCCGCCGCGCACGTCGAGTGGCAGCGCGACAACGGGCCGGGCGCCGCGCGCGCACGCGACACGCAGCTCGTCGCCCCGACGCCCGTCGACGCGAACCCCGTCGACGCGAACCGCGCCGACGCAAACCGCGTCGATCCGAACCGCGGCGACCCGAATCGCGGCGACCCAACGCTCGCCGCGCTGCGCACCGCGAAGAGCGCTGCGCAGGTCGACGTGTGCGGCGCGTGCCACGCGCGGCGCGCAGAGCTCGCCGAGGGCTGGCATGCCGGCGCCGCGCTGCTCGACCACTTCCGACCCGAGCTGCCGAGCTCGTCCGCGTACCACGCCGACGGCCGCGTGCACGGCGAGAACTTCGAGTGGGGCTCGTTCCGCCAGAGCGCGATGCACGCAGCGGGCGTGCGCTGCAGCGACTGCCACGAGCCGCACGGCGCCGGCCTGCGCGCCGCGGGCAACGCGCTGTGCCTGCGCTGTCACTCGGATTCGTTCGACGCGCCGGCGCACACGCGCCACGCGCGCGGCTCGACCGGAGCGGCGTGCGGCGCGTGC
>SCVU01000157.1 GCA_004296785.1 Planctomycetota bacterium | reverse complement strand
GCGCGGCGAGCTCCGGTGCGTGCGCGGCGACCTCCCAGGCCGAGCGCCACTCGCTCTTCTTGAGATCCGCCGAGTTCGCGATCGCGATCACCGCTCCGTCGAGATCGCCGGTGTCGCGCCGCGCGTCGTAGAGCCAGAACCAGTGCTGCGAGAGCCGATCGCGGTAGATCACGCTGTCCGGCGCGAGATCGCGCGCGGCCTCTCCGTGCACGACGGCGGACTCGAGCAGCTCGCGCGCCTTCGCCGGCTCCGCCAGGCGCAGCTCGATCGTCGCGAGATTGTTCTCGGCGACGGCCAGCATGCTCAGCGACTCGGGCGAGCCGGGGAGCGCGACGACGAGCTCGCTCATCGTCTCGACCGCTTCGCGCAGCCCGTCGACGGCTCCGGTCGTGTCGCCGCGCACGAACGCGAGGTGCGCGCGGCTGTTGAAGTGCTTCGAGAACGTCTCGCGGAACACGACGTTGGTCGGGAAGCGCTGCACGAGCCCGCGCAGCACCGGCTCGTTGACGTCGAGCAGCGGAGCGGCTTCGTCCGGCCGTTCCTGGTACAGCAACGTCGACGCGAGCGTCGAGCGCAGCACGCAGCCCGCGTAGACCAGCGACGGCACGTCGCCGCTCGTCAGTCGCTCGAAGCGCGCGAGCGCCTTGCGCACGATCGCCTCGGCGCTGGTCGGATCGGCGATGCCCGAGCCGTTGTCGCCGGTGAGCAGCGCGCCGAGCTCGACGCCGACCGCGGCCGTCAGGTACGCGCAGCGATCGGCGAGCTCGGCCGCCGGCTCGATCGAATCGAGCACCTGCAGCGCCTCGTTGAAGCTCGCGGCCGCGTCGTCGTTCTTGCCCGCGCTCGCGTCGGTGCGGCCGAGCGTCGTCAGCGCGTCGGCGAGCAGCAGCGCGTCCGGCACCGACTCGGGGCGCGCCGCGCGCAGCGCGCGCGCCAGGCCGATCGTGTGGCGCGATTCGAGCCGCGACTCGGCGAGCTGGCCGCGGCGCTGCGAGAGCTCGGAGCGGAACGCGTACAGCAGCGCGAGCGCGTGGCGCGCGTCGGGATCGAGCGCGCGCTCCGCCGGCGTCTCCGCATCCGCTGCGGCCGCCGCCGGGGCGGCTGCCGCTTCGGCGGCCGGGAGCAGCGTCGCGATGCCCTCCGTCGCCGCGGTGCCGGCCTCGTCGTACCTGCCGAGATCGAACAAGAGGCGCGCGACGCGCTCGTGCGTCGTCGCCTGCTGCGTGCGCGCGTTCGCGTCGTTTGCGTTGTCGGCGATCAGGCCGCGTTGGAACGCGAGCGCATCTTCGAGCAACTGCCGGCGGAAGCTCTCCATGTGCGGCAGGCGCGCGAGCTGCGCATCCGCGACGCGCGTGAACAGCTTGTCGACGGCGGACAGCGCGCTCGCGAGATTGCGCTTCGCGCGTGCGCTCTCCGCGCCGAGCGCGAGATTGCTCGAGTACTCCTTCCACGCCCACGCGAGCGGCCCGCCGAGCACGATCAACAGTGCGAGCGCGGAGGCGACCGCGCGCGCCGGATTGCGCTCGGCCCAACGCGCCAGCCGCCGCGCCGGTCCCGCGGGCCGCGCGTCGATCGGCCGGTGCTCGAGCACGTTCGAGAGGTCGCGCGCGAACGCGTCGGCCGTCGCGTAGCGCCGCGCCGGATCGGCGTCCATCGCCATCAGGCAGACGGTCTGCGCGTCCTCCGACAGCGCCGCGTTGCGCTTGCGCGGCGCGACCGGCGCGCCCTGCGCGATCGCGAGCATCGTCGCCGTCGCGGTCGGCGCGTCGTACGGCAGGCGCAGGCACAGCGCCTGATAGAGCGAGACGCCGAGTGCGTAGATGTCCGCCTGCGGCGTCGCCGCGTCGCGACCGCCCTGCAACATCTCCGGCGCGAGGTACGGCACCGAGCCGAGCTGCGTCGCCGTGCGCGTCAGCCGATCCGTGCCCGCGCCGTGCGCGAGGCCGAAGTCGAGCAGCATCACGCGGCCGCCCGGCGTCAGCATCACGTTCGACGGCTTGATGTCGCGGTGCTGCGCGCCGCGCGCGTGCACGTGCGCGAGCGCGTCGGCGACGAGGCGTGCGATGCGCAGGCAGGCCTGCTCCCAGGTGCCGGAGTACAACCACTCGTCGAGCGGCTCGGGCGTCTCGCCCTGCGCGCGCATCAGCTCCACGAGCGCGCGACCGAGCGAGGCTCCGTCGAGCGTGTCGAGGCGTCTGTTCTCGAGCGACTTCAGCACCTCCTCGAACGTCGCGCCGTGCACGCGCTCCATCGCGAAGTACGGCACGCCGTTGGCCTTGCCGAACGTGTAGATCGGCACGATGCCCGGGTGCTGCAGCCGCGCGACGATCTGCACCTCGCGCAGGAAGCGCTCGCGCAGTCCGGGCAGGAACAACTGGTCCGGCCGCACGAGCTTGAGCGCGACCTCGCGGCCGAGCGGCTCCTGCACGGCGAGATAGACGACGCCCATGCCGCCGCCGCCGAGGCGCCGCAGCAAGCGGAACTCGCCGAGCCGCTCGGGCATCTCCGTGCCGGGCGCGTCCTCGAGCAGTCCCATCCGCTCGAGCTCTTTCCAGCGCCGGCGCAACTGCGTCGCGTGCTCGGGGTGCGCGCCGCACACGCGCTCGAGCGCGGCGCCGCCTTCGAGTTCGGCCGCCTCGAGCGTCTCGATCAGCAGCTCCTCGATCCGCGAACCGGTTTCTGCGCTCACTTCGCCAGCTCCTGTTCCTCGCTCTTCGCCATCACGCGCGCGAGCAGCGCCTCGAACGCCGGTTGCGCGCGGAACGCATCGAGCGCTTGGTTCGTCGCGAGTTCGTCTGCGTCGGCGTAACCGGCGCTGATCGACTTCTCGAGCCGCGCGAGCATCCGTTCGGCCGCCTCGCGCTCCGCGTCGCTCGCCGGCTCGTCGACGGTCTTCGCGCCGCGCAGCGCGAGGTAGTACTCGTTCCACTCGTCGGCCGACAAGCGCAGGTTCCACGCGGTCGGCTCGGCGATCTCGTCGCGCCGCGCGATCTCGGTCCGCGCCTCGTCGAAGCGGCGCGCCTTGCACAGCGCGACGATCTTCGGGTGCAGCACCACCGCGAGCATCCGCGTCGCCTCGGCCGCCGGTCCGTCGGGCACGCGGCACGCCGCGAGCAGCCGCTCGGTGCGCGCTGCTTCCGCGAGCACGAGCTCGGGACCGGCGCCCGTGGCGTTGATCGCCGCGGTCAGGTTCGTCGACACGCCCGCGGCGGAGAGCGCGAGGTCGTAGCGCGTCGGATCGGCCGCGAACAAGCGCTCGCGCGCGGCGATCGAGCGCTCGAGGTACGGCACGCCGCGCTCGGGGCGACCGGCGTAGATCTGCACCATGCCGCGCGACTCCTCGACATCGGCGAGCAGATCTCGATAGCGCACCGACTCGGGATAGTCGCGCAGCAGTCCATCGAGCGCCTGCTCGGCCGCGTCGAGGTTGCGATCCGCGTCGTCGGGGCGCTCGAGCCGCGCCTCGATCTCGGCGCTCATCCACAGCGAGTACGCGACGTCGAACGCGTACGAGCGGTGCTGCGGCGCCAGCTCGACGACGCGGCGGCGCACGTCGAGCGACGTGCGCGAATGCGCGAGCGCTTCTGCGAGCCGCCCGGCGTTGTACTCGGTCGCCGCGAGGTCGTCCTCGATGCGGCCGACCAGCCACGCGCACTCGACGTCATCCGGGGCCGCGTCGCGCAGTTCGCGCGCGATCGCGAGCGCCTCGTCGAGGTCGCGCCGGGCGTCGGCGCCGCGCGCGACGCCGCGCAGCGTCTCGGCGCGCTCGGCGAGCTCCGAGGCGAGGCCGTGCCGACTCGCCGCGAGCTCGAGGCCCGCCGCCGGCTCGGCCGCCGCCGCCGCGACGCGTCGGCGCAGCGCGACGCATTCGTCGAACACGCCGACGCCCTCCGGCGTGCGCGCGAGCGCCGACAGCGCCTTGCCCTTGAAGTGCAGCGCGTCGGCGAGCGCGCTCTGGTTCGCCAGCGACCCGTCGAGCGCCGCGAGCGCGCGGCGATCGGCCAGCGCGAGCTCGAACTCCGCGAGCGCCTCCGCGGGCCGGCCGAGGTCGCGCAACACGCGGCCGCGCGCCGAACGCAGCTCGGCGCGCTCGGTCCACACGCGCGTGTCGTCGGGGCGGTCGCGCTCGAGCTCCGGGAACAGCTCGAGCGCGCGATCGATCGCGACGAGGCGCGCCTTCTGCATGCGCGGCACGTCCTCGAGCTCTTCCATCGCCGTGTCGCGCAGCACGTGACCGACCGCCTGCAGCGCGGCCGTGAAGTGGCGTTCCGAGCGCTCGAACGCGCGCGTGAGCTCGCCGCGTCCCTGGCGCTCCTTCAGCGCCCAGCCGAGCGGACCCGCGACGACGAGCAGCGCTCCGAGCGCCGCACCGACCGCGGCGGCCGGCCGGCGCCGCGCGAAGCTGCGCAGCCGCCGCGCCGCGCTCGGTCGGCGCGCGTCGATCGGCCGGTGCTCGAGCACGTTCTCGAGGTCGCGCGCGAACAGCGCCGCGCTCGCGTAGCGCCGCTCGCGCTCGGGTTCGAGCGCCTTCGAGCACACCGTCTCGCACTCCCACGACAGCGCGGGATTCATGTCGCGCGGCGCGGTCGGCGCGCCGTGCGCGATCGCGGCGACGATCGCCGCCGCCGACGGGCCGTCGAACGGCACGCGGCCGCACAGGCACTGGTACAGCGACACGCCGAGCGAGTAGACGTCGGAGCGCGCGTCGATCTCGGCGTGTCCGCTCGCGAGCAGCTCGGGCGGGTAGTAGTGCAGCGAGCCGAGCTGCGCCTGGCTGCGCGTGAGCCGCGCATCGTCGTTGCCGCGCGCGAGGCCGAAATCGAGCAGCATCACGCGTCCGTCCGGCGTCAGCATCAGATTCGACGGCTTCAGGTCGCGGTGCAGCACGCCGCGCGCGTGTACGTGGTCGAGCGCCTCCGCCGCGCGGCGGAACACGCGCAGCACGCACTGCTCCCACGAGCCCGAGTACAGCTGTTCGTCGAGCGGCACGCCGCGGTCGCGCTCGTCCATCGCCGCGACGACGGCCGCGCCGAGATCGCGCCCGGTCAGCGACGCGGCCGCGCGGCCCTTCAGCGTGCCGAGCGCTTCCTCGAGCGACGCGCCGCGCACGCGTTCCATCGCGAAGTACGAGATGCCGCCGGCCTTGCCGAACGTGTAGATCGGCACGACGCCCGGGTGCTGCAGTCGCGCGACGATCTGCACTTCGCGCGAAAACCGCTCGCGCGCGCCGGACAGCACCATCTGGTCGGGTCGCACGAGCTTCAGCGCGACTTCGCGGCCGAGCGACTCCTGCACGGCGAGATAGACGACGCCCATGCCGCCGCCGCCGAGGCGCCGCACGAGGCGGAAGTCGCCGAGGCGCTCGGGGATCTCCGGAGTCGGCTGGTCGCTGAGCAGACCCATCCGCTCGAGCTCCTTCCAGCGCCGCCGCAGTCCGGACGCGAGCTCGGGCCGTTGCTCGCACGCCTTCTCGAGCGCGCTCACGCCGTCGGTCTCCGCGCGCTCGAGCACATCGATCAGCAGCGCTTCGAGCGGATCGTCGACGGCGCTGCCGGGGCGAGGTTCGGGATCCGGCGTGGGCATCGCGGTGGACGCGCGGGGGGACGCGGCGCGCCATCCAAGGTAACCGAGCGCACGGCGCGCCGCGGCATCCGGTACCTTGGGCGCGCCAAGTGTTCCGACTCGCGTACAACACGAACGGGCTCGCGCACCATCGCGTCGTCGATGCGCTGCGTCTCGTCGCCGAGCTCGGATACGAAGGGCTGTCGATCACGCCCGACGTCGGCCAGCTCGATCCGTATCGACTGCTCGCGACCGAGGTCGCCGACGTGCGCAGCATCGCGCGCGATCTCGGGCTCGCGCTGTCGATCGAGACCGGCGCGCGCTTTCTTCTCGATCCGGCGCACAAGCACCGGCCCAACC
>SCVU01000156.1 GCA_004296785.1 Planctomycetota bacterium | reverse complement strand
GCGGCTGTCGGCGTTCCAGCTCCAGGCGATCGAGGCGATCCAGCAGGGCCACAACGTGCTGGTCTCCGCCCCCACCGGCGCCGGCAAGACGCTGGTCGCCGAGTACGCGATCGAGGACGCGGTCCGGCGCGGCAAGCGCTGCATCTACACCGCGCCGATCAAGGCGCTGTCGAATCAGAAGTTCCGCGACTTCCGCGACAGCCCGATCGTCGAGGTCGGCCTGATGACCGGCGACGTCACGATCAACCCGCGCGCGCAGGTCCTGATCATGACCACGGAGATCCTGCGCAACGCGATCTTCGAGAACCCCGACCAGCTCGCCGACATCGAGTACGTGGTGTTCGACGAGGTGCACTACATGGACGACCTCGAGCGCGGGTCGGTCTGGGAGGAGAGCCTGATCTTCGCGCCGCGCTCGATCCGCTTCATCTGCCTGTCGGCGACGGTCTCGAACCTCGACCAGCTCGGCGCGTGGATCGGCGAGATCCGCGAGCACGACCTCGTCGTCGTGCGCTCGAACAAGCGGCCGGTGCCGCTCAAGCACCGCCTGTACACGAAGGACGCCGGGATCTTCGACATCGGCCGGCTCGACCACGTGCGGACGCACGAGCTCGACCGCGAGCAGCAGCGCGAGCGCAAGCTGCAGGGCCGCCGGCGGCGCGGCGACCGGATGCAGATGCTGCGCGAGCGGCGCGAGCAGGAGCTCGAGGCGTCGTCGGCGCTGCTGGACCAGCTGCAGGCGCAGCAGCTCTTGCCCGCGCTCGTGTTCTCGTTCAGCCGCAAGGACTGCGAGCGGCTGGCGCTCAAGAACCAGCACCGCAACCTGCTCGACGCCGACGAGCGCGCACAACTCGTCGCGCTCCAGGAGGACCTCGTCGCGCTGTTCCAGCTCGACCGCGGCGAGCTCGACGGCGAGGTCTTCCGCCTGGCGCGCCAGGGCCTCGGCTACCACCACGCCGGCATGCTGCCGATCCACAAGGAAGTGGTCGAGCGGATGTTCACCTCGGGGCTGTTGAAGCTGCTCTTCACGACCGAGACGTTCGCGCTCGGCATCAACATGCCGGCGCGCACGGCCGTCTTCCACATGCTGAAGAAGTTCGACGGCGTGTCGTTCGACTACCTGCGCACGCGCGAGTACATGCAGATGGCCGGCCGCGCCGGGCGCCAGGGCAAGGACAAGGAAGGGCTCGTCGTGTCGATCCTCGGCCCGCGCGACCTCGACCTCGCGCCGATCGAGCGGATCCTGTCGGGAAAGGTCGAGCCGGTCGACAGCCGCTTCCGCCTCTCCTACTCGTCGATCCTGCACCTCGTCGCGCGCCTCGGCCGCGAGCGGCTGTACGAGGCCTGGGAGAAGTCCTTCGACCACTACCAGCACCGCGGCAAGAGCGCGAAGGCGCGCGAGCACAACGTGCGCGAGCAGCGGCGCGTGATCGACGCGCACCTGAGTTTCCTCGAGGAGCTCGGCTACCTCGAGCGGCCGCAGACGCTGACCTCGAAGGGCAAGATCGCGCGCAACCTGTACGGCTACGAGCTGCAGATCACGGAGATGCTGTTCCGCGGGACGCTCGAAGCGCTCCCCCTCGACGCGCTCGCCTGCATCTTCGTCGCGCTGATCTACGAAGAGCGCCGGCGCGGCGAGCCGCAGCACATCCCCGCCAAGTTGCACGGGAACATCCGCAAGCACGTCGACGGGCTGTGCCGCGAGCTGCTGCGCGCCGAAGCGGAATACCAGATCGCGCCGCCACTCAAGCAACCCGACTGGGGCCTGACCGCCGCGACGGTGCAGTGGATGCGCGGCGGCGAGTTCTCGGACCTCGAGAAGACGACCGAGACGCCGCTCGGCGACATCTGCCGGACGTTCCGGATGGCGCTGCAGCTGATGCGGCAGGTCCGCCGCGCGATCGACCCGAAGTGGGACCTCGCGCAGAAGCTCGAGGAAGCCGCGAACACGATGAACCGCGACGTGGTCGACGCGAAGCGGCAGCTCGAGCTCGGCTGAGAGCCGACGTCCTCCGCTGAGCGCCAACGTCCGCCGAATCAAGGCGGCACGCCGGGCCGACACAGCCGCGCGACCCGCCCTGCCGGCGGTTGCCGTTACACAACCGCCACGCGGTGCACGGGTAGGATCCAGGTGGATGAGGATCCTGCTCTGCGTGGGACTGGCGTGCGCGGCGTTGCTCGTCGCGTTGTTCGCCTTTTCAAGTCGCGGCGCGGACCGCGCGCCGGAGGAGGCGGTGCGCGGTGAAGCGGCGAGCGCTGCGAGCGCGCCGACGGATTCGTCCGACGATCTCGCCGCCGGTCCGGCTCACGGCCCTCAACTCGATTCGGCGGACATCGCTCGAGCGGCCGAGCGCGCCGCGGTCGAGCCGCTCGACGCCGCGTCGGCCAAGGTCCCACCCGGACGCATCCGCATCGAAGCCCAGTTCGTCGAAGTCCCGCGCATGGATGCGCGACGCCCGTTCGTCCCGCGCGTCGTCGAGGATCAGACCGTCGTGTGCCGCGTCGAGGTGGTCCCCGACCGCGGCGACGCGCGCCTGCTCGCGACCGAGCGCGCGACCTCGAAGGCGGGAACGGTCGCTTTCGAATTCGCCGACCCCGGCGCGCGGCCGTTGCGCGTCGAGCTCGCGCTCGCGGGGCGCGAGCTCGAGCGCGAGCGGCGCGGACGCCACGTGTTCCGCCGTCCCGACGAGCGCGCGTGCGTCGGCTGGGTGATTCCCGTCCTGTCGCGCCGCTACACGGTCGCTGTCGCGCAGGACCTGCTCGGCAACCCGATCGCCGGACTCGAGGTCGAACTCGATTGGGGGCACCGCGAGGGCGACGAGACGTCGACCGAACCGCGCGCGAAGCTCGTCACCGATGCCGGCGGTCGCTGCGCGCTGCCGCCGACGCGCGACGAGACGTGGCGCGTGTCGGTCGAGCACCCGAACTGGATTCCGCTCGGCTACGGCCCGTATCCGGCCGACTCCGATCCCGCGCACGCGCAGGAGTTGCGCTGGCTGTTCGCGCGCGCAGCGAGCCTGCGCGTCGACGGGCTCGAAGCGGTTTCCGCGGTGCGCGGGCAACTCCCGGAGTATTTGCGGGAGGCCCACACGATGTCCGTGCTGGGAGATGAGCCGCTGGCGCGCAAGGGCGACGCGAAGTTCGAGCGCGTGCGCGCCAAGATGTCGGAGCCGCCGGCGGTCGGCATCTCGCTCCACGATGCCGAACTGCAGCGCCTCGGCATCGACGCGTGGACTTCGCGCGACGTCGAGTCGCGGTACGCGTGGATGCTCGACAGCGAGGCGTACGGTGCGCAGCGCGTGCCCGCCGGCCTGCGCTTGGTCGCGCGCGTCGAGCGTCTCTTCGTCGCCGACGACGCGATCGCGATCCAGCGGCAGGGTGAGCGCCGCTTCCGCGGCGTCGTCGGCGGCGAATCGTGGAGTTGGTTCGTCCTCGACCCCGGCGAGTCGGAGCTCGCGCTC
>SCVU01000155.1 GCA_004296785.1 Planctomycetota bacterium | reverse complement strand
CGACGCGCGCGAGCGTCCACGTGCCGCGACACACGACCAGCATCTCGTAGTCCTCGGCGTCGCCCGGATCGCGGTGCCAGTACGCGACCGACACGGGGAACCACGGCATGCGCGCCGGCCCGTTCTCGTCGGCGGTCGCGCCGACGTAATGGACGAGCGTGCTGTCCTGCGTGTTGACCGCCCACACGTCGCCGTCCGGCGTGACGGTCATCGGCCGGATCGGGAAGGCGGCCAGGCCGACCCACGGTCCCTCGATGTTGTCGAGGTCGACGAACGGCTCGCCCTCGGGCACCGGACACGCCTCAATCGGCTCCCATTGCGCGCACAGCGCAGCGGGCGCGAGCGCGCTCGCGAGAGCGGCGCACAGCCAGCGATTGCGGATCAGTCGTGCGAAGGCATTCGGCGACGAGGCAGACATCGTGAGACTCCGTTGGGATGAACGAGTCCGTGCGCGGCCGCGTCGAACGTCACGCCGACGTCGTAGCGCCGCCACGCAAGCGACGCCTCCGATTCTTCACGCGCTCGCGCGCGCGCAGACCGCGAATCCGCGCGCGTCCGAGATTCGTTCGCTCGGTGTCCCGCGCGTGGGCCGATGTGCGCCGAATCGAGCTCGCGGCGCGCGCGTTTCCCAGTTCAGGGCCGCGCGCGCTCGGCGCGCGTGCGAGCGCGAGGCGCGCCCGCGCGCGCGAGTTGCGACCGCGCGCGAGTTGCGACCGCGCAGTTCAGTCGACGCGCCGGCGCTCGTAGCTCGGACGGAAGTCCGCGCTCGCTTCCGCGATCATGTCGCCGACCAGGCGCTCGACCTGGCGCTGTCGATCCGCGACGCTGACCGAGCCGAAGCCGGCGCTGTCGCCGCTGACGCTCGCGAGCTCGATCCAGCGCGCGCTGGAGCCGCTCCACACCGTCGCGCCGCGCTCGGTGTCGACGAGCTTCGCCTCGAGGTTGCCGTCCAGGCGCACCTGCGCGCGCACCGCGCCGAGCTCGAAGCCCTGATCGAGATCGACGTCCAGGCGCGGCTGCTGCTCGTGCATCCGCAGCGCGCCGACGAGCACCGCGTCGAGCTCGTACTTGCGCCCGATCTCGCGCAGCGCGTCGCGGTCGAGCTCGCTGCGGCCGACCGCGCCGAGCAGCGCCGCCGAGCTGCCGAGCTCGACGACCGCGACGCCGGGCTGGCCGTGCTGGATCGCCTCGACGAAGCGCGTCGAGACGTTCGGCGCGCCGCCCGCTGCGTCGGCGACCTCGAACGCGACGATGCCGATCGTCTGCGCGCGGTCGAGCTGCATGCGCGGCGGGACTTGCACCAGCACGGTGGACGAGCAGGAGCAGGCGAGAACGGCGGCGGCGGCGGCGATCGAGACCTTCATCCTCGGGCTCGTCGAGCGCGCGCCCCGCGCAACTTGAGGCCGAGTTGGCGCACCTGCCGCGGCGCCGCGCAGCGGGCGTACAATCGCGGCCATGAAGCGCTTTCTCGTCCTCGCGTCGCTGTTCCTCGTCGCCAGCTCGTCCCTCGCGCCGCTCGCCGGAGCACAGCAGCTCGACCGCGCGATCCCCGCGGTCGGCGAGCCCAACGACCTCGTGATCCTGCGCGGCACCGGGCTCGGCGCGACGACGAGCGTCGAGTTCCAGGCGATCGTCGGCGGCTTCACCGGCGTGTGG
>SCVU01000154.1 GCA_004296785.1 Planctomycetota bacterium | reverse complement strand
GCGCGGATCCGACAGCTCGTCGGTGCGCACCTCGACGAGCCGCGCGCCGATCCGCGCGGCCCCCGCGCGCGCGAGCTCGAGCTCCGCGCGCGGCAGCGACGGCGAATCCGCGAGCAGTCCGGCGCAGCGCGCGCCGAGCGCCGCGTGCGCCGCGTGCAGCAGCACGCTCGAGTCGACGCCGCCGGAGTACGCGACGAGCAGCCCGTCGCAGCGCGCGAGCAACGCGGCGAGGCGCGCGAGCTTCTCCGGGTACGCGAGCTGCGGCTGCACGGCCCCTACTTGCAGATCACTTGCTGGCCCGGCGAGAAGATCGTGCGCGCGTGCCGACCCGAGCTGATGCGCTCGCCGCCGAGCACGAGGCACGCGTCGAGCTCGACGCCCGCGTCGATGCGCGCGCCGGCGTGCACGACGCAGCGCGAGAGGCGCGCCAGCGGATCGACCGATGCCGCGGCGTCGACGAGGTTCTGCCGGCCGGCCTTGGCGAGCACGTGCAGGTTGAGATCGAGCAGGTCGGACGGCGTCGACAGGTTGAGGTCGCGCTCGACGACCTCGGCGGGCAGCACGCCGTAGCCGTACTCGATGAAGATCTGGATCGAGTCGGTGAGCTCGTACTCGTCGCGCAGCGCGGTGCGCGGCGTGCGCCGCACGGCGTCGAAGATCGCCGGGTGGAACAGGTACAGCCCGCAGCCCTTCAAGTCGGTGCGCGGCTCGCGCGGCTTCTCGATCACGCGCTTGACGAAGCCGCGCTCGTCGAGGTCGACGGTGAAGTTGCGGCGGATCGCCTCCTTCGACGGCTCGCGCTTGACCGCCAGCACGCCGTGCACGCCGTCGCGGCGGAACAGCTCGAGCATCGAGCCGAGGTTGCGCGTCTCGAAGAAGATGTCGCCGAGGAACAGCAGGAACGGCCGGTCGACGGCGGGCTCGAGCTGGCGCACCGCGTGCGCGATGCCGAGCATCGTGTCCTGCTCGACGTAGGAGAGGCTGACGCCGAGCTTCGCGCCGTCGCCGAGCGCCGAGACGATCTGGTGGCCGAGGTGGCCGATCACGATCACGATGTCGCGGATGCCGAGCTCGCGCATCGCCTCGATCTGCCAGACCAGCAGCGGCCGATCGAGGATCGGCAGCATCGGCTTGGGCGTCTGCTGGCTGAACGGCTGGATGCGCGTGCCCTTGCCGGCGGCGAGGATCACGCCCTGGATTTCGGAGCGAGCCATGCGCGGGAGAAGCTACCCGACCGCGCGGCGCCGCGCGATGTTCGTCACGCGACTCGCCGCGGAGTTCGCGGTCGAACGCGCAGCCGAACTCGCTACTGGGCGAGCGGCGCGCCGACGCGCCGCGCGACCCACAACAGCGAGCTGTACGGGCTCACCATCAGCAGGTCGGCCGCGCCGTCGCCGTTGCAGTCGCTGACCGCCGCGCCGACCGTGCCGAACGGCACCGGCTGCGGCAGCGCGACCGCCGTCGTGTCGAGCGCCGAGAGCTCGCCCGCGCCGTCGTTCAGCGCGACGCGCAGACCGCCCTGGC
>SCVU01000153.1 GCA_004296785.1 Planctomycetota bacterium | reverse complement strand
CCGGGTCGACCTGCACGAGCGCGACGAGTTCGTCGAGCGCGAAGTCGTCGCGCTGCACGAGCTGCAGGATGCGCAGCCCCACGCCCGCGGGCGAGGGCAGCTGCCCCATGTGCTTGAGCTCTTCGAAGCGGCGCAACGCCATCCTGGTCATCCGGCCTGGTCTGTGTCGGTGCGGGTGGGATTACAGCAGCGACTTCAACGCGTCCTGCACGGCGGCGAACTCGCGCCGGCTGGCGGTCATCACCGGGCGTGCGCGCTCGACGTCCTTGGCGCGACCGGCGAGCTCCATCTCCTTGAACTGCGCCGACAGCGTCAGCGCGCCGAGGTTCGCGCAGCTCGACTTGAGCGAGTGCGCGGCGCGCTCGAGCGCGTGCGGGTCGCCGCGGCCGAGTGCGTCCTCGAGCTTCGCGATCAGCGCCGGCGTCTCCTTCAGGAAGATGTCGACGAGATCGCGGAACAGCGCGGGATCGTCGTCGCCGCCGAGCAGCTTCAGGTTCTCGATGACCTCGGGGTCGAGCACGGGACGCGGGGAATCGCTCATGATGACTGACGTGGGGACGCTGGACTGCGAACGCGACGAGCCCGCGCCGCCGGGGCAGTGCCGGGTCGGGCTCGAACGCGCTTTACAGATCGGTTCGAGAGCGCGTCGCGCTTGCGCCTTCGCCGGCGAATGCGATTGGACGGAGTCCAAGCAGTGCTCGCCGCGCATTCGCACGGGTCGCGCGCGACCGAACCGCCCCGCCCACCTGGAAACGAGTTCCGCCTGTCCCGATCTCGCGAGCGCTCAGCCCGGCAGGATCGGCAGGTCCGGGAAGCGCGGCGGCTCCGGGATCGGCACGCGGATCGGCGGCAGATCGCGGCCGAACACCGCGCACGCGTGCTTGACGAACAGCACCTCGAGCAACAGCAGCGTGAACGGCTCGCCCGTCTGCTCGGCCAGGCTCGTCATCACGCGCGCATCGAGTCCGCACGGCTGGAATCCAGCGTACGCATCCGGCGCGACCTGCACGTTGAGCGCGCAGCCGTGCCACGTGACCCACGAGCGCACGGCGACGCCGATCGACGCGATCTTCTTGTCCCCCACCCACACGCCGGTCAGCCCGGGCTCGCGGCGGCCGTCGACGCCGAGCTCGCCGATCACGCGGATCACGATCTCCTCGAGATCGCGCAGGTAGCGGTGCAAGTCGCGCCGCTCGGGCTCGAGCGCGAGGATCGGATACGCGACGAGCTGCCCCGGGCCGTGGTAGGTCGCCTCGCCGCCGCGCTCGATCTCGAAGACCGGATGCGCGACGTTCGCGACCGCCGCGCGGTCGGTGCCGCGCCCGATCGTCACGACCGGCTCGTGCTCGACGAGCACGAGCTGGTCGGGGATCGCGCCGGCGATGCGCTGCTCGACGAGCTTCTTCTGCAGCTCGTAGACCTCGCCGTACTCGCGCCGGCCGAGTCGCTGCACCTCGAGGATCGGCAACCCCGAAGGCGGCACGAGCCAGCGCGTTTCGCTCATCGCGGCCGCACCTACTTCTTCTGGAAGATGTGCACGGCCATTCCGTGCACGGCCTCCGCGGCTTCCATCACGACCTCGGGCAGCGTCGGGTGCGCGTGGATCGTGCGCGCGACGTCCTCGACGGTCGCGCCCATCTCGATCGCGAGCGCGCACTCGGCGACGAGCTCCGTCACCTCCGGCCCGACCATGTGCACGCCGAGCACCTCGTCGGTCGCAGCGTCGGCGACGATCTTCACGAAGCCCTCGGTCTCGAGCAGGCTCATCGCGCGACCGGACGCGGCGAACGGGAACTGACCGGTCTTCACCTTGCGGCCCTGCGCGACCGCCTGCTCCTCGAGCAGGCCGACCGACGCCATCTCGGGCGCGGTGAAGATCACCGCGGGCACGCAGCGCGCGTCGTACTCTTCCTTCAGACCCGCGATCACCGCGGCGGCGACGAGGCCTTCCTTGCTGCCCTTGTGCGCGAGCATCGGCTGGCCCGCGATGTCGCCGATCGCGTAGACGTTCGCGACCGCGGTGCGCATCTGCTTGTTCACCGCGAGGAAGCCCTTCGCGTCGAGCTTCAGGCCCGCGCGCTCGAGCGCGAGGCCGGCCGAGTACGGCTTGCGGCCGACCATGCAGCCGATCTGATCGCACTCGATCGTCTTCTCGCCGCTCTTCGTCTTGATCTGGACGTGCAGCTTGCCGCCCTTCTTCGCGTAGCCCTGCGCGAAGGTCTCGGTCAGCAGCTCGACGCCGAGCTTCTTCATCGAGCGCTCGATGATCTTCACGCAGTCGCGGTCCTGTCCCGGCAGCGCACCGGCGGTCGCCTCGAGCACGGTGACCTTCGAGCCGAGCTTGCGGTACATGATCCCGAGCTCGAGCCCGATGTAGCCGCCGCCGATCACGACGAGGTGCTCGGGCAGCTTCTTCGGCGCGAGCGCGCCCGTCGACGACCACACCGCGTCCTCGTCGATCGCGAAGCCGGGGATCGCCAGCGGCTCGGAGCCCGTCGCGATCACGACGTCGTCGGCCTTCAGCGTCTGCTCGCCGGCCGCGCCGACGACCTTGACGGTGCGCGCGTCGACGAAGCTCGCGCTGCCCTTGACGACCGTCACGCCGTGGTTGCGCAGCAGGAGGCCGACGCCGCCGGTCAGCTTGCCGACGACGCCCTGCTTCCACGCGACGAGCTTGTCGAGGTCGAGCTTCACGCCGCTCGCCGTGATGCCCATCGCGGAGGCGTGCTCGATCTTCGCGAGCAGCGAGCCCGCGGCGATCAGCGCCTTCGACGGGATGCAGCCGACGTTCAGGCACGTGCCGCCGAGCTCGGCCTTCTCGACCACGGTCACCTTCTGGCCGAGCTGCGCGAGGCGGATCGCGCACACGTAGCCGGCGGGGCCGGCACCGATCACGACGACGTTGCGGGGGGAGCTCATGGGGAGTTCGATCTCACTCGTTCGGGATCAGCGCGGACGCGAGCAGGTACACCAGCAGGACGGCGCCGCCGAGCCAGCACAGCCACTCGGAAGTCTCGAGCAGCCAGTACGGGTTGCACGCGCACAGGTGGGCGTGGAAGTGGAACCAGAACGCGCCGAGCAGGCCGATCGCGAGCGGAACCGCGAACAATCCGCGCACGACCGTTGCGTCGGTGCCGATGCCGCGCGCGAGCCCGGCGCAAACGCCGAGCACGATGCGTCCGTCGCGCGGTCGCAGCAGGCGCGGTTGGTTCCCAGCTCCGCTCACAGCGACTGTCCTTGTGGTCCGCTCACAGCGGGAACGCCCCGTCGCCCTTCTGTGCGTGGCCGAGGCGTTCGGCGATCGCGACGAAGTCGTTGTACTGCACGCGCAGGTGGCGCGGCACGTCGGCGTAGACGTCCTCGACGAGCGTCTTCAGCGCCATCGGCGGCGCCGCTTCCTGCACGTGGATCGCCGCGTCGATCTCGGCGAGCAGCTGCTGCTCGAGCGCGCGCGCCTCGTCCTTCGCGAGCAACTTGCGCGCGACGAGGAAGCGCTCGTAGCGCTGCAGCGGATCGCGCTTCTCCCACTGCTCGACCTCGGCCGCGTCGCGGTACTTGGTCGGATCGTCGGAGGAGCTGTGCCCCGCGATCCGGTACGTCTTGACGACGAGCAGCGCGGGGCCCTTGCCGGCGCGCGCGTCGGCGACCAGCCGCTGCATCGCCGCGTAGCACGCGAGCACGTCGTTGCCGTCGACCTCGTGCGCGGGCATGCCGTAGGCGACGCCCTTGTCGATCATCGGCGCGGCCGACTGCCCGCAGCTCGGCACCGAGATCGCCCAGCCGTTGTCGGTCAGCACGAACACGCACGGCGCCTTCCAAACCGCGGCGAGGTTCATGCCGGAGTGGAAGCCGTTCGAGCTCGACGCGCCGTCGCCGAAGTAGATCGCGTGCACCTCGTCGAGGCCGCGCTGCTTGGCCGCGAAGGCCGCGCCGACGCCGTGCGGGATCTGCGTGCCGATCACCGACGACCAGCTCGGATAGTTCGAGCCCTTGTGCTGCAGGTGGTTGCACATCTGCCGCCCCTTCGCCGTGTCGTTGCTGTTGCAGTACATCTGCGCGATGTACTCCGACAGCGGCAGCCCGCGCATCAGCGCCGCGCCGCCCTCGCGCAGGCCCGACCACAGCCAGTCGCGCGGCTCGAGCGCGGCGGCGGTGCCGATCATCGCGGCCTCCTGGCCTTTCATCGAGCCGACGAAGCCGACGCGGCCGGCGCGCTGCAGCTTGAGCATCCGCTCGTCCATGCAACGCACGCGCAGCATGTGCACGTACAGCTCCTTCAGGCGCTGCGGCGCGAGCGCGGGCAGGTCGCCGGCGAGCTTGCCCTGCTCGTCGAGGTACTGGCGGCGGATCGGGGGGGCTGCGGGGGACGGCATGGCGGCTTCGGCGCAGGCGCGTGGAGACCGCAGCGCCCGATCCTCCAGATTACCAAAGCGGCGTGGATCGCCGCACGCGGCTTCGCGCGCACGCGCCGCGGTCACTCCTGGTGAGTTCGCCTCCCGAAGGTCGGTAACCCACGGCAGCAACGGGATCGCCGCGATGTCACGAGCTCGGCCGGCACTACACACGAACGCACGGCCACGCAGAACCACCACGTCACTCATCCCAAGGAATTCGCATGCGCTACCTCTCCTCCACCCTCATCGTCGCAACCGTCGCCGGCAGCATGGCGCTGCTGTGCGGCTTCCGCGGACAAGCCCCGCAAGACCCGTCCAAGGCCGCCGCCGCGACGATCGTCCGTGAACGCGGCATCACCGACTCCGAGGACGGCCTGCTGGCGTTCTGGCTCTCGGTCGACAGCAAGAACGTCGTCACGCTGTCGCGACTGGCGCAAACGCGCGCGACGGACTCCGAAGTGAAGCGCTTCGCCGCGACGATCCTCACGGAGCACGAGCAACTGCTCGAGAAGCTGCGTCCGTTCGCCAAGGATGCCGACTCGACCGGCAAGGACGGCTCGAACGCGGGTCGTGACGCGAACGGTCGCGACGCGAACGGTCGCGACAACTCGCGCGCGCTGCCGGCCGGCAACCCGCGGGGCGATGCGTATCCGCACTCCAAGCTGCTGCAGGAACTGGGTGACCAGTGCCTGGCGAGCACGCAAGCGGAGCTCGAGCAGAAGAACGGCCCGCAGTTCGACCGTTGCTTCATGAGCATGGCCGTCGCCGGTCAGATGCACGCGCACGACAAGCTGACGGTGTTCGAACGCCACGTGTCGGGCGATTTCAAGAACGTCGTCGTCGAAGCGAAGCAGTCGGCGCGGATGCACCTCGACGAGGCGAAGCTGCTGCTGACCAAGCTCGAGAGCAAGGAACTGCGCGTCGCCACGCCGACTCGCGAAGCCAAGTAGTCCGAAGCGGCGCGCCCCGGCCCGACCGGTGCGCGACACCACGAACGCAGACGGCCCGCGGAGAGCATCTCTCCGCGGGCCGTCTGCGTTCCGTGCGCGCCTTCACATGCCCGGAGGCACGACCGCGAGACCGACGACGACCGTGCTGCCCGCGCCGATCGCGCCGAGCAGCGTGGCCGCGCCGGTCGCGAGGTTCACCGCGTACAGGCGCGAGCCGCTGCTCCCGCTCGGCACGAGCGCCGCGAACGCGCCGCCGAGCGGCGACACGTCGAAGCCGATCGCGCCGGTCGAGTCGACGCCGAGCGCGCCGAGCGTGAACAGCTGCCCGCTGTTCGGCGAGAGCGGCGCACCGCCGAGCGAGCCCTGCCCGACGAGCACGTCGAGCGCGCCGTCGATCCCGTACAGCGTCGTCGCGACCGCGCCCGCGAAGTCGTTCGTGTACGCCGCGCCGCCGACGCTCGGGTCCGCGCCGAAGTTCGCGTCGCCGGCCGCGTACGCGAGCGGCGTGTCGACACCCGCGACCGCGCCGGTCTCGGGGTGCAGCCGCAGGTTCTGCTCGGCGTCACCGACGACGCGGATGCGATCGGGCACCGGGTTGAAGTCGAGGCCGAAGGCATTGCCCGCGAGGCTCGGCGTGAACGACGCGGCGGAGGCCGGGAAGACGATGCCGGTCGCGAGCGCGACGCGGTACACGCGGCTCGTGCTGCCGATGCCGTAGAGCACGCCGTTGGCGGGACGGTAGTCGATGCCGACGAGCTTCTCGCCCGGCTCGAGGCCCGCGAGCGCGATCTCCGACAGGATCGTGCCGGGCGCGCCGGGCACGAACGTCGCGAGCGTGCCGGCCGCGGTCAGCGCGACGAGCATCGGCGGCGACGGCGGCTCGATCGCGATGTCGCGCAGCGCCACGCCGGCGACCGCGCCGACGAGCGTCGCCGCGCCGCTGTTCAGGTTGATCGAGTACAAGCTCGACGCCGCGCCGACCGCGGGCACGAGCGTCGCGAGCGCGCCGCCGTAGGCCGACACGTCGAAGCCGATCGCGTTCGTCGCCGGCGACACGCCGAGTGAGCCGATCGTGTTGAGCTTCCCGTCGTTCGGCGGGTTCTGCGCGACGAGCGCGCCCTTCGCGGCGTCGATGCCGAACAGCGCCGTCGTCGACGTGCCCGCGAAGTTCTGCGTGTACGCGGCGGCGGTCACCGCCGGATCGGCGCCGACGCTCGCGTCGCCGGCCGCGTACGCGAGCGGCAGGTCGACCGCGGCGACCGCGCCGGTGTTCGGATTGAGCCGCAGGTTCTGCTCGGCGTCGCTGACGACGCGGATGCGATCGGGCACCGGATTGAAATCGAAGCCGAACTCGCCGCCCGCGAGCAGCGGCGCGAACGGTCCGGTGCCGAGCGCGCTCGCGATGCCGCTCGACTTGTCGACGACGTAGACGCGGCTCGTGCTGCCGAGGCCGTACAGCTCGCCGGTCGCGGGGCGGAAGTCGATGCCCAGCAATTGCTCGCCGGCCGCGAGACCGCTGACCGCGACGCTCGACAGCAGCGCGCCCGGCCGACCGGGCCGGAAGCTGACCAGCGTGTTCGACGCGTCGACGCCGTACACGCGCGGCAGCGACGGCGGGCGCACCGCGATGTCCGCCAGGCGCAGACCACCGGCGACGTCGCCGAGCGAAGTCGCCTTGCCGGTCGCGAGGTCGATCGCGAACAGCCGCGAGCCGCCGCCGCTTTGCGGCTGCAGCGCGGCGAACGCGCCGCCGAGCACGGAGATGTCGAAGCCGCCGATGCCCGCGGCGTCGACGCCGAGCGAACCGACGGTGAACAGCTGTCCGGAGTTCGGCGAGACCGGCGCGCCGCCGAGCGAGCCCTGCCCGACCAACGCGTCGAGCGCGCTGTCGATGCCGTACAGCGTCGTGCTCGTCGCGCCGGCGAAGCTCGACGTGTACGCGCTCGCCGCAACGCTCGGGTTCGCGCCGAAGTTCGCGTCGCCGGTCGCGTACGCGAGCGGCGTGTCGACGCCGGCGACCGCGCCGGTCTCCGGGTGCAGCCGCAGGTTCTGCTCGGCGTCGCTGACGACGCGGATCCGATCGGGCACCGGATTGAAATCGAAGCCGAAGCTCTTGCCGGCGAGCGCGGGCGCGAACGGACCGCTGCCGACGCTCGTCGCGGCGCCGCTGTCCGGATCGACGCGGTACACGCGGCTTTGCGCGCCGAGCGCGTACAGCTCGCCCGTCGACGGACGGAAGTCGATCGCGACGAGCGTGTCGTTCGCGGCGAGTCCGCTGAGCGCGACGCTGCCGAGCAGTCGATCCGGCGTGCCGGCCGCGAACGAGAACAGGCGCAGACCGCGCGCATCGAGCGCGTAGATCGTGGCCGAGGGGACGGGAGTGCCCGCGCGGACGAATCCGGCGAGCACGACGGAGGCCGCAAGGGCGCCGAAGGCGAGGCGTTGCATGGTGGAGAGCGTCGAGGGTTGGAGTGGAGAACCGTGCGACGAGCTCTACGCGCGTTCGCGCGCGCTGGATTTGGCGCGCGGTTGCGGATCGGCGAACCTCGGCTAGCATTCGATGGAGTGAGTTCTCGCGCCGCGCTCCCGTTCGCCGTGCTCGCGAGCTCGCTCGCCCACGCGGGCCACGTGCTCGTCGTCAGCCACGACGCCGGCGCGCCGTACGCGACGATCCAGGCCGCGATCGACGCGGCCGCGCCGGGCGATCTCGTGCTCGTGAAGGGCGGCGCGTTCGGCGGCTTCGCCGTCGACGGCAAGGGCGTCGACGTCGTCGCGGACTCGCTGACCGTGCCGGGCTCGGTGACCTCGCAGGTGCGCGTCGCGAACATCCCGCTCGGCCAGCGCTGCCTGCTGTCGGGACTCAATCTGAACGGCGACGCCGCGATCGGCCCGACCGGCGCCGCGGTCGTCGTCGCGCACTGCGACGGCGCGGTGCGCATCGATCGCTGCACCGCGCTCGCGTGGCGGACGCCGGGTCCGCTCGCGTGCGGATCGATCGCGCCGAAGTCCGGCTGGCCGGCCATCGCGGTCCTCGATTGCCCGAACGTCGCGCTGCGCGACTGCGCGCTGACCGGCGGCGACGGGCAGAGCTGGAGCGGCGATGCGTCCGGCTACCCGGGTTGCGGCGCGCTCGAAGCCGGCGTCGCGGGCGGCGTCGGCCTGTTCGTGCACACGAGCGCGGTCGCGCTCGGAGGCTGCGCGTTGCGCGGCGGTCCCGGCGGCGCCGGTCCGCTCGGCGGCACGGGCGGCGAGGGTCTGCGCGCGATCGAGAGCGAGGTCTACGTCGCGCTCTCGAATCTGTGGGGCGCGAGCGGCGGCGAGCATGTCGCCGCCGCTCGCG
>SCVU01000152.1 GCA_004296785.1 Planctomycetota bacterium | reverse complement strand
GCGCGAGCGGATTGCCGGCCAGCTCGATGCGAGTCGGCGCTCCGCCGCCGGCCAGGGCCGGCGCGGCCGCGGCTGCCGCCGCGAGCAGACGAAGGAGTGAATTCCGAGAGAGCGAGGTCACGTGAAGTCGGGCTCCAATGGGGGATTCCTGCCGGATTCGGGCGTCGGGACGGGGCGGTCCTGCAAGCGCCGAACAGTCCAGGTTAGTCGGGCTCCGGCGATTTGCGCCAGCCAGCGAACACTTTTCCGACGCGGTCCGCTCGATCGCCGAGGCGCTCAACCGCCGCGCGTGTGCATCTCGAGGTGCGGATCCGCGCGCAGCTCGTCCGGCTGCGCGAGCGCGCTGCGCCGCGCCGCCGCCAGCCGCTCCTCGGCGCCGCGATCGGTCCGCGCGGTCCAGCGCGCGCGCAGCAGCCGGGCGAGCTCGTCGGCGCTCGCGCCCGCGCGCAGCGGCGTGCGCAGGTCGAGCCCCGCCGGCGCGTACAGACACGTCAGCCAGTGGCCGTCGGCGGTCAGCCGCGCGCGGTCGCAGCTCGCGCAGAACGGCGCGGTCGTCGACGCGATGATGCCGAAGGTCGTGTCGTCGGCCAGGCGCCAGCGCTCGGCGGGCGCGCTGCCGTCGCTCGGCAGCGGCTCGGCCGGTCCGAACGCGCGCCCGATGCGCGCGAGCATCTCGGCGCGCGACACGACGCGATCCATCGACCAGCGCGTCGCACCGCCGACGTCCATGTACTCGATGAAGCGGATCTCGGCGCGGCGCTCGCGCGCGAACGCGACGAGGTCGGCGAGCTCGCCGTCGTTCGTGCCGCGCAGCACGACGCAGTCGAGCTTGAGGTCGGGAAGTCCCGTCGCGGCGGCCGCGTCGATGCCGGCGATCACGCGCGCGAGGTCGTCGCGGCGCGTGAGCTCGCGGAACACGTCGGCGCGCAGCGTGTCGAGGCTGATCGTGAAGCGCTTCAACCCCGCGCGCGCCAGCGGCGCCGCCTGCTCGGCGAGCAGCACCCCGTTCGTCGTCAGCGCGATGTCGCGCAGCGCGGGCTTGGCCGCGAGCAGCGCCACGAGTCGGTCGAGGTCGCGGCGCAGCAGCGGCTCGCCGCCGGTCAGCCGCACACGGTCGACGCCGAGCGACGCGAACACGTCGACGAGCTTTGCGATTTCCTCGAACGACAGCAGGTCGGGCTGCGGCAGCCACACGTACTCCGGCTCCGGCATGCAGTACGCGCAGCGCAGGTTGCAGCGGTCGGTGACCGACAGCCGCAGATTCGCCAGCGGTCGGTCGAGAGTGTCGCGCACGATCATGCAACGCGCAGTCTACGCGGCGCGCGCGCGTACGGTGCCTGGCTCATTTTTGTCGGGTTCGTCGCAGCGACGAATCCGACAAAAATGAGCCAGGCACCGTACGCGCGCGCTTCCCCCCTTGCACTCCGCGGCTCGGAGGGGCGCGTCTGCGCGCCCCGACGAACGCGGAGTCAGGCGACCGTCCTCGGTCGCCTCAGTCGCGCGCGCAGCGCGCGACTCTCCCCCGCGTGCGCCTTGATCCCAACCCCGAGCCCCGCGCGGCCTACTGCGCCATCCGCGACGGCAACCACGTCGACAGCCACGGCACGAACGTGATCGCCAGCACACCGACCAGCAGCACGACGAGCATCGGCAGCGACGCGCGCACGACCTCGCTCATCGGCTTCTTGAACCGGTACGACGCGAGGAACAAGTTCATCCCGACCGGCGGCGTCAGGAACCCGAGCTCGAGGTTCGCGAGGAACAGCACGCCGAGGTGCACCGGGTCGACGTCGAAGGCCGCGCCGATCGGCACGAGGATCGGGACGACGACGAAGATCGCCGAGTAGACGTCCATCAGGCAGCCGACGACGAGCAGGAACAGCGTCAGCGCGATCAGGAACTGCGTCTGCGTGTGCACGTGCGCGCGCACCCACTCGACCGCCTGATCGGGGATCTGCGCGTCGACGAGCCACGACGTGAGCCCGAGCGCGACGCCGAGGATCAGCAGCACGCCGCCGATCAGCAGCGCGCACTCCGACAGCACGCGCGGCACGTCCTTCGTGATCGACACGTCGCGGTTCAGCACGGTGCCGACGAGCAGCGCGTACAGCGCCGTCAGCGCGGCCGCCTCGACGAGCGTCGAGTAGCGCCACGCGACCAGCGCGACGACCGGCACCAGCAGCTCGAACTTCGCGGCCCACAGCGCGCGGCCCGCCTCCGCCGCCGCGAAGCGCCGGCGCGCGCCCGCGCCGCGCGGCGCGATCGCGACGCCCCACGCGGCGGTCAGCACGAGCAGCGCGATCCCGGGCAGCAGCGCGCCCGCGTACAAGCGCTCGACCGAGATCGACGTGCTGCCGTTCAGGTACGCGACGGTCGCGTACAGGATGATCGGCGTGCACGGCGGGAACAGCATGCCGAGCGAGCCCGCGCCGACGAGCAGGCCGAGGCCCTGCCGCTCGCGGTAGCCGGCGCCGATCAGCACGGGCAGCAGCAGGCCGCCGAGCGCGAGGATCGTGACGCCCGATGCGCCGGTGAACGTCGTGAAGAACGCGCACACGCACGTCGTCGCGATCGCCGATCCGCCGGGCAGCGCGCCGAACAGCGCGTCGAACACGCGCACCAGTCGCCGCGACGCGCCGCCCTCGGCGAGCAGGTAGCCGGCGAGCGTGAACATCGGCAGCGTCGGCAACAGCGACTGCGTGACGAGCCGGTTGTGCTCGATCGAGAGCGTGACGACCGGCGTGTCCTGCGCCCAGAACAGGATCAGCGCGGCGCCGCCGAGCGTCGCGAAGATCGGCGCGCCGAGCAGCGTCGCGGCGCCGAGCAGCACGAGCGCGGGCGTCTGCAGCTGCTCCGGTGTCCACGGACCGCGCAGCGCGACGGCGAGCAGCGCCGCCGTCGCGAGCGCCGCGGCGCCGCGCGTGCTCCACGTCGATCCGGCGCACCACACAGCGCGCAGCGCGATCAGCGCGTAGCCGATCGGCAGCGTCGACTGGAACAGCCACTTCGGCACGCCGTAGCCGAGCACCGCCGCGGCCTCGCGCTCCGACTGCACGAGCTGCAGCCCCGCGCGCGCGAGCACGACCGCGATCGCCGCCGCCATCGCCGCGGCGAGCACCGACGCGATGCTCTTCAGTGCGCCGGGCAGTCGATCGTGCAGCTGCGACAGCGCGAGCAGGCGCTTCTCGCGCGCCGCGAGCGCTGCGCCGAGCATCGACAGCACGAGCACGAGGTGCTGGACGAACAGCGGCGCGCCCGCGATGCCGGTGCCGAAGCGGCGCAGCAGTGCTTCGGCGAGCGGGATCGCGACGATCGCCGCGAGCACCGCGCGCGCGATCCAGTCCTCGCCGCG
>SCVU01000151.1 GCA_004296785.1 Planctomycetota bacterium | reverse complement strand
CTGACGCGCGGCGATCTCGCGCGCGCGACCGGCGACGCGCGCGCGGCGCGCGCGAGCTACGAGCTCGCGCTGGCCGGCGCGACGGCGGCCTCCCCCGCCGCGCCGATGCTCGAGGCCGAGGCGCGCGACCGCCTCGGCGCGCTCGACGTCGCCGAGGGCGCGGTCGAGGAAGGCGCGCGCGAGCTCGCGCGCGCCGTCGATCTGCGCCGCAAGCTGCCGGACCTGCACGTGCTGCCGCTCGTCGCGAGCCTGCGCGCACTCGCGCGCGCGCGCGTCGAGTCCGGCGCGCCGGAGCGCGCCGCGGAGGCGCTCGACGCGGCGCTCGCGCTGCTGCGCAAGTCGGCGCGCGGCGCGCTGCTCGTCGAAGTCGCCGACGAGCGGCTCGCGCTGCCCGTGCAGGCCGGCGTCGAGCTGCTCGCGCTGCGCTCGGAGGCCGCGCGGCGCGAGCTCGTGCCCCCGCCGCGCCCGGCCGCGCCGAGCGCGTTCGGCCGCGCGTTCCAGCGCGGGATCACCGCGCTGCAGTCGGAGCGCTGGCGCGAGGCCGAGCAGGCGTTCGCCGACGCGCTCGCGCTGTCGCCGCGGCATCCGATGTGCGCGTACAACGCGGCCTGCGCGCTCGCGCGCGGCGGCGAGCCCGAGCGCGCGCTCGAATGGCTCGCGCGCGCGCACGAGTACGGCCTGGGCTCGCGCGACCAGACCGAGAGCCTGCTGGCCGACGATCCGGACCTCGCGCCGCTGCACGGACACCCCGAGTACGAGCAGCTGTGCGAGCGCATCCGCGCAGCGGGGCTCGAAGCGCGCGCGTACGCGGCGACGCCGCTGTTGCACGTGCCGGCGAGCGGCGCCGAGCCGCGCCCGCTGCTCGTCGTGCTGCACGCCGACGGCGCGACCAAGCGCGACGTGCTCGACGGACCGTGGCGCGACCTCGCCGACGCGACCGGCTGCGTTCTCGTCGCGCCTTCCGCACCGCTCGCGGTCGGCGCGACGAGCGCGGAGGGAATGCGCTGGAGCCTCGAATCGCCCGACGGCCGCGAGCAGCGCTGGCTGTACGAGCGGCCCGCGCGCGACGCGGTCGCGTACGCGCTCGCGCACGCGCGCATCGACCCGCGGCGCTGCTACGTCGCCGGCGCCGGGCGCTGCGGCGAGCGCGCGTTCGACCTCGCGCTGGCGGCGAGCGAGCTGTTCGCCGGCGTGCTGGTCAGCGACGCGCTGGTCGGCGCGCCCGAGCTCGCCGAGCGCGCGCGCGCGGCCGCCGCGCTCGGCCTGCGCTCGGGCCTCGTCACCGATCTGTCCGCGCCGCTGCACGGGCTCGCGGTCGGCGAGGCGCCGGACGCCGCGTTCGCGCGCGTCGCCGAGCGCTGGCGCGCGTGGGGCCTCGCGGGTCCCGCGCTCGCGCACGCCGGCGGCGCCGAGGCGCCGGCTCAGTTGCGACGCGCGTTCGCAGAGTTGATCGCGCCGTAGCAGTGCGAGCCGGCGCGCCTCGGGGAAGGCGCGCCGGCTCGCGGCGAGACACACAGAAGACGGCGAGCAGCTACAGCGAGGAAGGCCGCGCGGAGTCGATCAGACGCCCCAGACCTGGCGCCACGTGCTCGAACCGCTGACCGTGCCGGTCGCGAGATCGAGCGTCACGATGCTGTGGAACGCGGAGAACCACTGCGTGACCTGGCCCGGCGCCGTGTGGAACTTCGCCGCCGCCATGCCGCCGGCCGGGATGATGCCGCGCGCGTTCGAGATCACCGAGCTCACGCCGCTGGAGAGCGTGAACAGCGTGTACGCATCGGGCTGCAGCGGGATCTCGACGCCGTCGAGCACGACCTGGAAGTCCTCCGTCCACGCGTACGTGAAGCTGCCGACGACCATGTAGTAGTCGCCGACGAGCTCGGGGCCCGTCGAGATCGCGAGGTCGTGGTCGACGCCCGTGGCGAGCGACGAAGAGTGCGTGACGACGTGGTGGTCGATCCACGTCGGATCGTCGAACGACGCGAGCGCGAGCACCGGGAAGTCGCGCAGCAGCGTGTCGACGAGCTCGCCGGTCGCCGGTGCGATGCGCTCGATCGTCTTGTCCGTGCCGCCGACGAGCAGCAGGCCCTGGTACTCGGCGATCGTCTGCGCGTCGTTCGCGACCGTGAACGGCGCGAGCGGCTGCTTCGTCGCGAGCTCGATGCGCGCGATCGTCCCGGTCGGCGTGCCGGCGTACAGCACGCCGCCCAGCTCGTGCAGCGACGAGATCGCGCCGCCGAGCTTGGCGACCTCGACGAAGTCGCCGGTCTGCGCGTTGCCGAGGCGCAGCGTGCCGTCCGGGCTGCCGACCGCGACGAGATCGCCGCTCGTCGTCATCGCGCTCACGCTCGCGCCGACGTGCAGCGCGCCTTCGAACGTCTTCTTCACGCCGTCGATGCGCACGATCGTGCCGTCGGAGTACGCGACCAGCGCGTCGCCGCCGTGCGCGGCCACGTCGACGCCGTCGGCCTCGTCACCCGGCAGCGGCTGCAGCACCTGCAGGTTGTGCGTGCGCAGGTGCACGAAGCTGTAGCGGCCGTCGCCGTCGAGCGACCAGATCGTGCCGTCGACGTCGGCCGCCGAGACGGCGTTGAAGCAGTTGTAGTAGGCGTTCTCCCACGACTGCGTGTCGGGGTAGCCGTACACGTCCCAGAGGAAGAAGTTCTCGCCGACGAAGACCTTCTCCTTCGCGGCGACGGGAGCGGCGGCGGCGACGAGCGCGAGCAGCGCGAGACGTGACTTGGGCAGCATGGGCATTGGATTCCTGCGGAGCCTTGGGGGTACGGGGTCGTCCAGCGAGTACTGGGGGGCTGTGGACCGGCGCCCCACCAGTGGGAGCGCCGCCGCCGCCGCCCCCCTCGCGCGGAATCGGGGAAACGAAGCGGGCCCGCGCAGCCCCGGAGGGAGCGCGGGCCCGCGCGAGTCGCAAGCGGAGGAGGGCGTTGCGCCCGGAGCGATCAGAGGCCCCAGAGCTGGCGCCACGTGCTCGACGCGCTGACCGCGCCGGCGCCGAGGTCGAGCGTCACGGCCGCGTGCACCGCGTAGATCTGGGTCAGGCTCGCGCTGCCGGCGGGCAGCGCGAACTTCGCGGTCACCGAACCATTCGCCGGCAGGAAGCCGCGCGCGTTCTTCAGGAAGCTGCTCGCGCCGCCGGACAGCGTCAGCAGGAAGTAGTCGTCGATCGCGAGCGGCAAGCCAACGCCGTCGACGAACAGCTCCGTGCCCGGGAACCAGGCGGGCTGGAGGCTGCCGAGCACGAGGTAGTACTCGCCGGCGTGCTCCGGCCCCGCCTCGACGACGAGGTCGTAATCGACGCCCTGCGCGAGCCACATCGAGTGCGTGACCGAGTGCAGGTCGATGTCGCGCGGATCGGAGTAGTTCGCGAGCGCGCGCACCGGCTGGTCGCGCAGCAGCGTCTCGAGCAGCGCGCCCGTCTTCGGATCGCGGCGCTCGATCGTCTTGTCCGTGCCGCCGACCAGCAACGTGCCGGCGTCCACGGCCATCGTCTGTGCGTCGTTCCCGGCCTGGAAGCCGAACCCGATGCCGCCGGTCGCGACGTCGCAGCGCCACACCGCGCCCGACTGCGTGGCGAAGAACAGCGTGCCGTCGAGCTCGAGCAGCGACGTGATCGGCCCCGGGACCACGCACGACGACGTGAAGTCGCCGCTCGTCGCGTTGCCGAGCCACAGCTCGCCGGTCGAGCTGCCGACCGCGACGAGATCACCGCGCGTCGTCAGCGCGCTGATCGGCGCGTCGACGCTGAGCGCGCCCTTCGGCTGCCAGGTCTTGCCGTCGAGGCGCACGATCCGGCCGTCCGATCCCGCGACGAGCGCATCGCCGCCGTGCGCGGCGACGTCGACGCCGTCGACGGGCAGCTGCAGCAGCACCTGCACGTAGCGCGTCTTCAGGTGCGCGTAGCTGAAGCGGCCGTCGCCGTCGACCGACAGCAGGAACTCGCCGACCTGCGCGACCGAAACCGCGTCGAAGCAGTTGTAGTAGGCCTCGTCCCAGACGTTCGGTTGGCCGTGCAAGTCCCACAGGAACGCCGAGTCGGCCACGTAGACCTTGTCGTTGGCTGCGGCGGGAGCGGCGAACGCGGGAGCGAGGAGGAGCCAGGCGGCGAAGCGGGACGTGCGGAGCATGATTGCGTGTGTTGCTTCTGGTTCGGAGTTGCGGGGCTCGGGACCGGTGCCCCAGAGCTCGAGCGCCGCGCCGCGGTCGGACTCGCGCGCAATCCCGGCGCCGTCCGCTTCGGGTACAACAGGCGGATGCTCGCGGCCTGGATCGCACCATCGCTGCTCGCGCTCGCCGCGCCGCCACATGCACGAGCGCAGGCACCGGCACCCGACAAGCCGAAGTCGGAGCAGAGCGACGCCGAGCGCGCGGTCCGCTGGGCCGAGGACCTCGTGCGGCGCGGCGCGTTCGACGAGGCCGCGCGCGAGTACCGCTCGATCGCGCGCAGCTACCCGGACGAGCCCGAGGGCAAGCTCGCCGCGCGGCGCAGCGCGGACAACGCGCTGCTCGGCTGGAGCACGCTGGTCGACCACGGCCCGCTGGCCAATCGCGTCGACGTGATCATCACAGGCGACGGATACACGCTGAAGCACCAGGACGCGCTCGCGAAGCTCGCGGCGGACATCCCCCCGCTGTTCGAGAAGCAGGAAGTCTTCCGCGAGTACTGGACGTACCTGAACTTCCACGCCGCGCACGTCGTCAGCGCCGACGACGGCATCGACGGCTACGGGCGCGAGGCCGACACGGCGCTCGGCGGCTTCACGCGCAACACCGACGCGGGACACGTCGGCGTCGACGGCAAGCTCGTCTGGCAGGTGCTGGCGGAGATCCCCGCCAACGATCGCCTCGCGGTCGTGTTCGTCAAGCAGGGCATCCTCGGCACCGGCGGCGGCGGCATCGCGACGATCGGCGGGCGCAGCGATCGCACGACGCTGCACGAGTGGGGTCACGCGTTCGCCGGGCTCGGCGACGAGTACGCGCAGCGCACGCACGACCGCGGCAAGCCGTCGAGCGGGATCAACGTGTCGGCGACCGGCGATCCGAAGCTCGTGCCGTGGGCGCACTGGATCGCCGCGAAGGTGCCGGGCATCGGCGTGTACGAAGGCGCGGGCGGACACGAGCGCGGCTGTTGGAAGCCCGTCGCGAGCGACTGCCTGATGGAGCACGGCGAGCAGCTGTGCCCGGTGTGCCGCGAGGCGACCGTGCTGCGCATCCACATGCTCGTCGATCCGATCGAGAGCTGCGAGCCGCCGACGCAGCCGCTCGCGCCGTGGGACGGGCACGTGCTCGACGGCGACGGCGAGCTCGCGTTCACCGTGCGCACGCTGCAGCCGGCCAAGCACGCGCTCGAGGCGCGCTGGTACCTGCTGTCGGCGGCCGAGGGCCTGCGCACCGGCGATCCAGACGGCGGCGTGTCGACGATCGGACCCGAGGCGCCGAGGACCGGGCCGTCGACCGGGCCGCTGCCGGGCGCGCAACCGCCGCCGGGCTCGACCAAGCCGCGCAAACCGCGGCGCTTCCAGGACCGGCGCGACCGCGGCGCGCTGGTGAAGATCCTCGACGAGGCGAAGCAGGTCGATCGCTTCGATCAGGACGGCGTGACGACGTTCGCGCTCAAGCGCGCGAAGTCGGGCACCGGCGATTCGGATCCGAGGAAGCTCGCGCCAGGGCGGTATCGCGTCGTGTGCCGGATCACCGATCCGGCCAAGCCGCGCGGCGAGCGCTACCCGTGGGTGCTGAAGGATCCGTACGGGCTGCTGGAGAGCGAGCGCGGCTGGTGGGTCGAGGTCAAGTGACCCGCCGCGCGCAGGCGTAGCCCCGAGCGCGCGCCGCGACTAGTGTTTCCGGAGATGGCTGTCCCGCGCCTCGCCCTGCTCGCCGCCGCGCTCGCAGCGCCCTGCGCTCTCGCGCAGGCACCGCAGCTCGCGGCGGAACCGACCGAGGCGCAACAGGCGATCGCTTGGGCCGCCGACCTCGTGGACCGCGGCGCGTACGAGGAAGCACTGCAGGCGTACCGCGACGCCGCGAAGAAGTTCGCGGACACTCCCGAGGGCGAGCTCGCCGCGCGCCGCTGTGCGCCGAACTCGCTGCTCGGCTGGGGCGAGCTCGTCGTGCACGGCCCCTCCGCGAACCGCGTCGACATCGTGCTGTGCGGCGACGGCTACGTGCCGAACCACCTCTCCGCATTCGCGCAGATCGCCTCCGGCATCCCGCCGTGCTTCGAGCGCCAGCGCGTGTTCCGCGAGTACTGGTCGTACTTGAACTTCCACATCGCGCACGTCGTGAGCACGGAGGACGGCATCGACTTCCGCGACCGGCTCTACGACACCGCGCTCAACACGTCGATCGTCGACGCGCCCGACGAGCACGCGACCGTCGACCACGCGCGCGTGCGCGAGGTCCTCTCCGAGATCCCCGCGTTCGAAGGCCTCGCGATCGTGCAATCGCGCCAAGTGGCGCA
>SCVU01000150.1 GCA_004296785.1 Planctomycetota bacterium | reverse complement strand
TCTTGCCCTTGAACAGGATCACTCCGGCGCAGGCCAGGAACGCGGCGACGAGCACGGCGATCGCGACGGCGGAGTTCGCCAGCGCCTTGCCACACAGCAGCGCGCTCGGCGAGAGCGGCGTCGAGCGGTGGATGCCGTCGAGGCCGCTCGCGCGCTCGCGCTCGAGCGATTCGACGCTGTAGAAGAGCAGCAGCATCACGACGAGCGTCGCGATCAGCCCGACCGAGCGCGAGGCGACGAGTCCCGACGTCGCGAGGATCGGCGTCTCGAACGCGCCGACCGCGTAGACCGAGTTGCCGGCGATCTGCAGCACGATCAGCGGGACGAACAGGTACAGGCCGGGCGAACTGCGCAGCTCGTGCCACTCGATCCGCGCGGCCTCGAGCGCATTCGCGAGCCAGCCGTGCGACTCGGAGGTCATGCCGAGCCCGCGGATGTCCGAGGGCGGTGCGCTCGCGGCCGCGAGCGGCGCGGCGCGCACCGCCGCCGCGTGCGCGACGTGGCCGCGCAGCGACAGCGCGAAACGCCACTGCGTGAACGCGACCGCGCTGACGCCGAGCGCGACCCACGCGGCGCGGCTGGCGAGGAAGCCCGCGTCGAACGCGACGCGCGAGTGGTTGTAGAACTCGACGCCGCGATCGACGTCGATCCAGGTGCGCTTGAGCCAGCGATAGCCGGCCGGGTCGCACAGCATCAGCACGCGATCCCACCGGCTCGACAGCCACGTCGGGTTCCACGCCCACAGGAAGAACGCGCACACGAGCAGCAGCGCGACCGGCAGGAAGAACACGAGGATCGGCCGGCGCAGCAGCGTGCCGAGCGCGAACGAGACGCCGGCGATCGCGACGAGCGACGGCACGCCGAAGAACAGCACGGGCCGCAGGTACGCGGCGAGCTCGAACGGCCCGATCGACTCGCGCACGTTCGCGTCGACGACCGAGTGGTTGAACGCGATCGACGCGCCGACGTGGATCGCCGCGATGAACGCGAACGCGACGAGCGCGGCGAGCCACTTGCCCCACACGTACTCCGACGGACGCAGCTGCGTCGAGTGCAAGAGCGCGTCGATGCCGGCCTCCGAGTCGCGCAGGACCGACATCCCGGTCACGACCGCGGCGAAGAAGCCGTAGATCATCAGGAAGAAGATCGACGCGTAGATCGACTGCGAGAACTCGCTCGTGAGCCAGTTCTTCGCGCCGCCCGTCGCGCTGTCGCCCGAGTCGACGACCTGCACGTCGCCCTGCGAGATGCCCCACGCGAGGAACACGAGCAAGAGGATCCAGATCCACACGAGCGGGCGCCGCGCGTGGAAGCGCAGCTCCTGCCGCGCGACCTCGTACAGCCGCCGTAGGCTCATCGCGCGGCTCCGAGCGCGACCGCCTGCGTGCTGCGCATCAGCAACAGGTACGCGTCCTCGAGAGTCGGATCGACGCAGTCGAAGCCCGCGGGCGGATCGTCCTGGTCGACGTAGATCCGCACGCGATTCTTGCCCTCGAACAGGATCGACTGGGTGACGCAGCGCTCGCGCTTGAACGCGTCCATCGCGCCGCGCTCGACCACGCCTTCCCACAGCCGACCGTCGATCGCGGCCTTCGCCGCCGACGGCGTCGTGCGCGCGAGCAGCCGCCCCTGGCGGATCACCGCGAACTGCGGGCACAGGATCGCGACGTCCTCGACGATGTGCGTCGACAGCAGCACGATGCGATCGGTCGCGAGGTCGGAGAGCAGGTGGTAGAAGCGCAGGCGCTCCTCGGGGTCGAGGCCGGCCGTCGGTTCGTCGACGATGATCAGCCGCGGATCGCCGGCGATCGCCTGCGCGATGCCGAGGCGCTGGCGCATGCCGCCCGAGTAGCCCTTGACCGTTCGCTTCGCCGCGTGCGCGAGATTGACGCGCTCGAGCAGATCGCGCACGAGCTCGCGCTCCTGCTTGCGGCCCATCGCCGCCGCGCCGCGCACGCCCTTCAAGCGCAACAGGTGCAGCAGCATGTCCTCGCCCGACAGGTGCGGGTAGAAGCCGAACTCCTGCGGCAGGTAACCGAGGCGCGCGCGCAGCCACTGCTCGTCCGCGAGGATGTCGTGGCCGTCGAGCTTCGCGCTGCCCGAGGTCGGCTCGAGCAGACCCGCGAGGATCTTCATCAGCGTCGACTTGCCCGCGCCGTTCGGGCCGAGCAGTCCGAACATGCCGGCGGGGACGTCGAGATCGATGCCCTGCAGCGCGGAGACGGGACCGGGATAGACCTTGACGAGATCGCGGATCGTGAGCATGGGGCGCGCTGGGGCGGAGCGCGAAGGGGACGAAGAACGGCGGGGACGCGGGACGGCGGCGACGCGAAACGGCGAGCGCGCGCCCTACGCGTCGGCTGGTGAACGATTCTCTCGCGGCTAGCCTAGTGCGCGCGATCGTCGAACAGCGAACGGCCGTCGAGCCCCGCCGGCGGCGTGAATCCAGCGGCGTGCAGCAGCGTCGGCAGCGCGTCGACCGTGCGCACGCTGCGCCAGTCCTCGCGCGCGGCGAAGCCCGGCCCGAGGAACGCGAGCGGCACGCGCCGGTCGTAGTCGTTCGGCGAGCCGTGCGTCGTGCCCGCGGCGAGCGCGACCAGCGACCCCGGCGGATACTGAATGCTTACATCGGGGCTGCGCTCGGCGTCGAACGAGTGCGCGGCGAGGACGAGCCACGTGTCGAGCGCGGCGGGCTTCGCGTCGGCGGGCGCCTGTGCGGACGGTCTCGATTCGGCGGACATCGCCTCTGCCGCCAGCGCCGCCGCGAGCTCGTCGCTCGTGAACGCGCGCGCGCACGGCAGCTGCGCGACGAGCAGGTCGCGCAGCTTCGCGCGCAGCGCGACCGGATCCCGCGCGTCCTTCAGCTTGGAGCGCTTGAGGTACAGACCGCGCACGTCGAAGCTCAGCGCCGCGCCGGCCAACCCTTCTTCCACGAGCAGCGCGTCGACCGCCTGCGCGGCCTGCTTGAGCACGCTCGACGCGATGCGCTCGCCGCCTTCGAGCCGCGCGCGCCGCCGCTCGGGCAGATCCGGCACGCCGTGATCGGCCGACAGCGCCGCGATCCAGCGCTCGGCGCCGACCTTCGCGTCGAGGTCCGCGAACAGCTTCGCGAGCTCGCGATCGGCGCGCAGCAGGAGATCGGTGACCTCCTGGCTGTACGGCCCGAGCGCGTGGCCGACCGCGTCGCAGCCGGACAGGCTCACGCACAACACGTCGGGCACCGCGTCGGCGCCGAGCGCGAGCTCGTCGACCGCGCGGCGCGCGAGATCGACGCAGAACGCGTCGCCGAGCGGCGACAGCACGGTGAACGAAGCGAGCCGCGACGCGCGCTTGCCGGCCTCGGGCGCGCTCGGGCCGACGTGCGGAAACGTGATGCCGCCTGCGAACCACGGCGCTTCGCCGACTTGATCGTCGGGCTGGCAGCCGAGCGCGAGCGGATCGCCGGGGATTTCGTTGGCCCACGTCCACGGCTTGCCGCCGGGCGCCGCGCGCTCGATCCAGCCGCTGTTCCACGCGGCGATCCACGCCGGCAGATCCTTCACGCCGGGCTGCGCCGGCTCGAAGCCGCCGTTGCCGCCGTCCCAGCAGACGGCGACGTCGGGGTGCTGGCCGGCGAGCAGGATCGCCGAGCGATCCTTGACGCTCGCGGAGAAACTCTTCGAGCCCGGCGCGAACTCGCGCACCCAGTCGGCGAGTCCCTGCACGCGCAGCGCGCCGACTTCGGACACCGTCGCTTCGAGCCCGCTCTCGTCGGCCTTCGGCTTCTCGTTCGACACGATGCCGTGGCGCGACGGGTGCACGCCGGTCGACAGCGTCGCGTGACCGGGCGCGGTGACGGTGACCGCGTAGTCGATCCACGTCTGGCGATACCACGTGCCGTGCGCGACGAAGCGCCCCAGCCCGCCGCCGAGCAGCGGCCGCAGCCGCTCGAGCTGCGCCGGGATCATCTGGTCGACGACCACGAACACGACGAGCCGCGGCCGCGCGGGCGCCACCGGCTCGGCCGGCGACTGGAGAGCGAGCAGCGGCGCGAGCGCGAGGGCGGCGTGGGCGAGCGGCATCCGACGGATGATACTCAGCCGCCGCCGTTGAGTCGGCGCCGCGTCGCGCTCCTCAGGCCGCGGCGACCGCCGCTGCCGCGATCGGCGCGCGCGTCGCGAGCGCGGTCAGCACGCCGTCGAGCTGCTGCAGGCCGTACGGCTTGCACAGCACCGCGTCGAACAGCTCGAGCTCGGGCGCGGCGCCGACGTTGCCGCTCGAGAGCACGATCGGCAGGTGCGGCGCGGCGATGCGCGCGAGCGCGGCGAGTTCGACGCCCGACATGTGCGGCATCGCGTGGTCGGTGACGAGGACCGCGAATCGCCGCGGTGCGCGCTCGATCGCGGCGAGCGCCTCCGACGGCTCGCGCAGCACGGTCGGCTGCCAGCCCAGCCGCGTCGCGAGGTGCGCGAGCACGATGCCGACGGCTTCCTCGTCGTCGACGATCAGCACCTCGCGCCCGGCGCCGCTCGCGTTCGGCCGCGCCAGTCCGGGCGCGGCGCGCGGGATCAGGTCGTGCGAGCCGTTCCACGCCGGCAGCAGCGCGCGCACGCGCGTGCCGCGGCCGAGGCTCGACTCGATCGATACGCTGCCGCCGCACGAGCTGACGATGCCGTGGACGACGGACAGGCCCATGCCGGTGCCGCGCTCGACGCCCTTGGTCGAGAAGAACGGCTCGAAGGCGCGCAGGCGCGTCGCCTCGTCCATGCCGCAGCCGTCGTCCTCGACGACGAGCTCGAGCGCCGCCGTCGGCTCGTGCGCGCGCCCGACCGAGACGCTCACGCGACCCGGCCGGCGTCCGATCGCGTCCGCGCCGTTCGTCACGAGGTTCAGCACGACGCGCTGCAGCTGCGCGGGGTCGCACTCGACCCAGCATCCCTCGTCGCTGCCGCGTTCGTGCAGTTCGACGTTCGTCGGCAGCACCGCGCGCAGCAGCCGCAGCGACTCGCTCGTGATCTCGCGCAGGTCGACGACCTCGCGCACGCCCTCGTCCTTGCGCGCGAACGCGAGGATGCGCCGCGCGACGTCGCGCCCGCGCTCGCACGCGAGCTGGATCGCGACGAGCGCGCGGCCCGTCGAGCTGGCGCGTTCGGCGCCCTTCGAAGCAGTGTCCTGCGCGGCGAGCTGCGCGTGCCCGTAGATCGCCATCAGGATGTTGTTGAAGTCGTGCGCGACGCCGCCGGCGAGCGTGCCGAGGCTCTCCAGCCGTTGCGACTGTGCGACGCGCTGCTCGAGCTCGCGCGCGCGCGCTTCCGCGCGCAGCATGCGGTCGCGCTCGTGCAGCAGCAGCGCCTGGTGGCCGGCTGCCGCCACGACGACCACGCCCATGCAGATCGTGACGGCGCCGCCGGCGATCGGCGGCAGGCGATCCTTGTTGACGATCGCGGCCGCCGCGCCGATCACGAGCAGCAGCGGCAGCGAACGCGCGGCCAGGCACGCGGCGCGCTCGGCCGCTTCGCTCGCGCTGCGGCGCGGTTCCCAGCGCGCGACGGCCGCGCCCTGCGCGAGCGCGACGAGCGAGAACATCGCGTTGTACCAGCCGCCGTCGTCGAGCGAGTTCTCGAGCGTGCGCTCGTTCCACTCCATCCACAGCACGCCGTTCGCGCAAGCGGACAGCACGAACAGCGCGAGCAGCGCGTCGACGCGCAGTTTCTGCTCGAGCGCGATCACGATCGACAGCGCGGCCGCGCCGAGCAGCATCGTCGGGTACGCGGTGAGGACCGCGGCCACGAACGTGGAGGTGTCGCCGCAGCGCGGCAGGTAGCGCGCGAGCACGTACGCGAGGATCGCCGCCATCACGCCGGCCATCACGACGAGGATCGCGCGCTGCTCCTGCACCGGATTCGCGCGCGTCTCGAGGTACAGGCCGACCATCAGCGCGGGCCCGAGCATCACGAACAGTGCGTCCGACGGCCCGGGGAACGGGTTCCAGCCGCAGGCGACCTGCACGTCCCACGCGATCTGGCCGAGTGCGTAGCACGACAGCCCGAGCGCGAAGCACAGCCGCGACGCGCGGTGCTCGGGCGCGGCGAGGCGCCAGCCGAGCAGTGCGAGCAGCGCGGCGGTGACGTAGGCGCTCGTCCAGTGCACGTTGTCGAACACGCGCACCCACGCGCCGTCGGCGAGTTGCGCGCCGCCGATGCCGACGCACGTGAGCACGGCTCCGATCGCGAGCACGCAGGTCTGCGCGCGCGACCAGCGGGGGGACGCCTGATCCATGCCCCGGAGTCGGACGAAACCGAGCGGAACTGTAGAGCGCCCGAGCGAGTAGCATGGCCGGCCCCATGCTGCTGGACGCCTGTGCGGCGAGCGCCGCCGACGCGCGCGTCGCCGACGAGATCGCGACGCTGCTTTGCGAGCGCGCGCGCGCGGGCCGCACGCTGGTGCTCGGCCTCGCGACCGGGCGCTCGCCGGCCGGCGTGTACCGCGAGCTCGTCGCGCGCCACCTCGCGAACGCGCTGCCCGTCGCGGCGCTGCGCACGTTCAACCTCGACGAGTACCTCGGGCTCGCGCCGAGCGACGCGCGCTCGTTCCACGCGCAGATGCGCCGGCAGCTGTTCGAGCCGCTCGGGCTCGCACCGGCGCAGTGGAACATCCCGCGCGGCGATCTCGAGCCCGCGCGCTGGTCCGCGCACTGCGCCGCGTACGCGCAGGCGATCCGCGACGCCGGCGGCATCGACCTGCAACTGCTCGGTCTCGGCCGCAACGGCCACGTCGGCTTCAACGAGCCCGGCTCGGCGTGCGACTCACGCGTGCGCGCGGTCGAGCTCGCGCGCGAGACACGCGAAGACGCCGCGTTCGCGTTCGGCGGCCTCGATGCGGTTCCCACACACGCGATCTCGATCGGGATCGCCGACATCCTCGCAGCGGCGCGGATCCGCGTCTTCGTGTACGGAGCGGCGAAGCACGCGGCGCTGCGCGCCGCGCTCGATGGACCGCCGTCGGTGGAGCGGCCGCTGTCGTGGCTCGCGGCGCACGCAGACGTACACGTGTATACCGATGCCGCAGTCGGCGCGCCGCGCTAGGCTCTCCGCCCATGCTCGAACCCATCTCGATCGCCCTCATCGGACAGAAGTTCATGGGCCGCGCGCACAGCAACGCGTGGCGACAGGTCGCGCGCTTCTTCGACGTGCCGTTCGAGCCGATCCTGCACACCGTCGCGGGCCGCGATGCCGCGGAGCTCGAGGCCTTCGCGCAGCGCTGGGGCTGGGCGCGCGCGACGACGGACTGGAGCTCGATCGCCGGCGACGAGACGGTCGAGCTCGTCGACATCGGCACGCCCAACGACGTGCACGCCGAGCAGGCGATCGCGCTGCTCGAGTCGGGCAAGCACGTCGCGTGCGAGAAGCCGCTCGCGGGCACGCTCTCCGACGCGCGCGCGATGCGCGACGCGGCGAAGCGCGCCAAGAAGTCGAAGACGTTCGTGTGGTTCAACTACCGCCGCTGCCCGGCCGTCGCGCTCGCGCACCGGCTCGTCAGCGAGGGCAAGCTCGGCCGCATCGTGCACGTGCGCGCGCACTACCTGCAGGACTGGGGCGCGCCGTCGACGCCGTTCTCGTGGCGCTACTCGAAGAAGGTCGCGGGCTCCGGCGCGCACGGCGATCTGAACGCGCACATCGTCGACATGGCGCGCTTCGTGACCGGACAGGAGATCGTCGAGATCCACGGCGCGGTCGCGCCGACCTTCGTCAAGGAGCGCGCGGTCGCGGGCACGAAGAAGAAGGCGAAGTGCGACGTCGACGACGCGGTGCTGTTCCTGGCGAGCTTCGCCGGCGGCGCGGTCGCGAGCTTCGAGGCCTCGCGCCTCGCCGCGGGCCACCAGAACGACAACGGCATCGAGATCAACGGCACCAAGGGCTCGCTGCGCTTCGCGTTCGAGGACATGAATCTGCTGCACTTCCACGATGCGACCGCCGACGCGCGCACCGCGGGCTGGACGCGCATCATGTGCACGAAGGGCGGCGCGCATCCGTACGCGGCGAACTGGTGGCCGGACGCGCACGTGCTCGGCTACGAGCATGGGTTCACGAACATGGCGGCGGACATCCTGCGCGTGCTCGGCAAGCACAAGCCCGAGGTGCCGCTGCCGGACTTCGCCGACGCGTACGAGACGCAGCGAGTGCTCGAGGCGGCGCTCGTTTCCGCGCGCGAGCGCTGCGCGGTCAAGCTCTCCGATGTGAAATAGGGCCGCCTCCCACTTCGTCACTCCAGCCAACCTCCGCAGGATTCCCATGCCCCGTCCCGTCTGTCTCTTCACCGGCCAGTGGGCCGACCTCTCGATCGACACGATCGGCCGCAAGGCGTCCGCGTTCGGCTACGACGGGCTCGAGCTCGCGTGCTGGGGCGATCACTTCGACGTGCAGGCGGCGCTGAAGGACAAGTCGTACTGCGCGGCACACTGGAAGCGGCTGGCGAAGCACAAGCTCGCCTCGTACGCGATCTCGACGCACCTCGTCGGTCAGGCGGTGTGCGATCGGATCGACGAGCGCCACAAGTCGATCCTGCCGCCGCACGTGTGGGGCGACGGCAAGCCGGCGAAGGTGCAGGAGCGCGCGGCCGCCGAGATGATGGACACCGCGCGCGCGGCGCGGCGCTTCTTCGACGCGGCGCCGAAGGACGTGAAGGAGCAGCTCGCGCGCTCGGGGCGCACCGTCGTCAACGGGTTCACGGGCTCGTCGATCTGGCACATGGCGTACTCGTTCCCGCCGGTGACGCCCGCGATGATCGACGCGGGCTACAAGGATTTCGCCGACCGGTGGAAGCCGATCCTCAAGGTGTTCGCGGACGAGGGCGTCAGCTTCGCGCTCGAGGTGCACCCGACGGAGATCGCGTTCGACATCGCGAGCGCGCGGCGGACGATGAAGGCGATCGGCAATCACCCGAGCTTTGGGTTCAACTTCGATCCGAGCCACTTCGGCTACCAGGGCGTCGACTACCTCGCGTTCCTGCGCGAGTTCGGCTCACGCGTGTTCAACGTGCACGTGAAGGACGTGTGGTGGTCGGAGAAGCTCGCGCAGGTCGGGACGTTCGGCGGGCACGTCGATTTCGGAACGGACGGGCGCTACTGGGACTTCCGGTCGCCGGGTCGCGGGCGGATCGACTTCGAGGCGATCGTGCGGGTGCTGAATCACGCGAAGTACAACGGGCCGCTCACGGTCGAGTGGGAGGACCCGATGATGGATCGCGAGCACGGGGCGGCCGAAGCGGCGGCGTTCGTGCGGAAGCTCGACTTCCCGCGGTCGAACGTGGCGTTCGACGCGGCGTTCGCGAACTAGATTCGCGACGGGCCGCCAACGCGCACCCTCGCGTCCCCGTAGTTCGCGCGCCTTCGACAACCGTGGAGAGGCGTATGGCGCGACTCGAGCTCGACCGTCGGAACAGTCTGCTGGTACTCGTCAGCGCGCTGGCAGCGTGCACCGCGGGTCCGGACGCGAGCTCGAGCGCCGAGTCGACTCCGCGTACGAGCGGCGCGATCGTCGCCGATGTCGGCGACTCGGTGCTGTTCGTCTTCCAGGCGAAGAACGGCGACTACTGGTTCGGCAGCGACGACCGCGGCGTGTATCGATACGACGGCAAGACGCTCGTGAACTTCTCGACGGAGCACGGGTTGTCCGGCAACTCGATCCGCGGCATCCAGGAGGACGCCGCCGGCGTCGTGTACGTCATGACGTACGCCGGCATCGACGCGTTCGACGGGCGCGGGCACGAGCGGTTGCGCGAGTCCGAGGCGTCGGCGACGGGCGACTGGGTGCTGCGACCGGACGATCTGTGGTTCACCGCGGGTCAGGACACCGGTGCGGTGTACCGCTACGACGGTGAGCTGCTGCATCGGCTGAAGTTCCCGCAGACGGCGGCCGGCGACGCGGCGACTCTTCCGCGCTCCCTCTATCCGAACGCGAAGTTCAGTCCGTACGACGTTTACACGATCGTCAAGGACAGCCAGGGCAGCCTGTGGTTCGGCACGGCGAGCCTCGGCGTGTGTCGCTGCGACGGCAAGTCGTTCGCGTGGTTGCCGGACAGCGAGCTGCACAACGCGAACTTCGGAGCGCGCTCGATCGTCGAGGACAAGGACGGCAAGTTCTGGTTCGGCGAGAGCTCGAGTCGCTACAGCGTCGATCTCCGCGACCCATCCGCGCCGCGCTTCGTGAGCGAAGTGGGGCTGCGCGACCCGCGCGACCCGCAGCGCGGGTTGATCGACGGCATCATCTCGGGGCTCGTGGACCGCGCGGGCGTGTTGTGGCTGGCGTCGTACGGCGGCGGCGTCGTGCGCTACGACGGAACGAGCACCACGCACTATCCGGTCACCGATCGCGGCGTGCCCATCACTGTGTTCTCGATCCACGAGGACGTCCGCGGCGTGCTGTGGCTCGGCACGCACAAGGCGGGGCCGTACAAGTTCGACGGCGAGAAGTTCGAGCGCTTCCGATTCTGATGCGCGCGTCGGCGCACTAGACGGCGCGCTCCGCGCCGCACTTCCAGCACGCGGTGAATTGCCCGCCGATCGACTGACCGCACGCGCACTCCCACGGCTCGGCCTCCGCCTGCTCGGTCGCGTCCGTCGGCGCCGAGCGCAGCAGCGTCTCGACGATCCGATTCGCCTCGGGCAACTTCTCGCGGTCGCGGATCCGCACGTGCACCGGGAAACCCGCTCCGGTCTCGCCGAACGCCGCCATGCTGTTCGCGTTGTCGACGAAGCTCGCGATCCCCGCGTTGTTCAACGCCTCGGCGA